>NZ_JAOEDV010000110.1:0-11493 GCF_029837545.1 Stenotrophomonas sp. GD04024
ATGGCGCCAACGGTCCTGCGCAACCCACCCGCCCGGCCTCTGACAGTGTCCGTGGGCGTCCAGCCACGGAGAAGAAAAAAGAAAATCAAAATCAGAATCAAACGCCGGTCGCTTCGCTCAGGTGTCGACCAAGGTCGACACCCACCGGGTTCGTAGTTCACCAACCGTCACCGGGAAACTGTCAGGGGTAGGGCGGTGTGGGCAGGCAGGACCGTTGGCGCCATGGATGGCGCCATCGAGCCCCCATGGATGGGTTTACGGCGTGTCCTGCCTGCCCACACCGCACTACCCACCTAACAGAAAAGCCAGAGCCGGCTGTTGCTCCGGCTCCGGCTCTGGCTCTGGCGTTGGGTTTTGATCCAGCGGGTGCCGGGCCGCAGGCCCGGCAGATCAACTCACACCACCGGTTCGCGCAGGGCCGGGTTGTCCCAGCCCGGGCGCGGGGCGAAACGATCGCCATGGCGCTGCTGCAACGCCTTCAGCCGCTCGACGATCGCATCAGCACCCACCGCACGGATGTGCTGGATCGGACCACCGCGGAACGGCGCGAACCCGGTGCCGAAGATCACGCCGGCATCCAGCAGGTCCGCGTCGGCCACCACGCCTTCGTGCAGGCAGGCCACTGCTTCGTTCAGCAGCGGCAGGATCAGGCGGTCCTCCAGATCGGCAGGTGCCTGGTAGTCGCTGGCTACGTCCGGCTTCTTCGGCTTGCCGTTCTCCCAGGTGTAGATGCCCTGGCCATCCTTCTTGCCGCGCTTGTCCGGTTCCACCGTCTGCAGCGCCGCCGGAATCTGCAGGCCCAGGAACGGCGCCAGCTCGCGGCCGACACCGGCGGCCACGTCCACGCCGACGGTGTCGATCAGTTCGATCGGGCCCATCGGCATGCCGAACTTCACCGCGGCCTTGTCGATCACCGGGCCCGGAATGCCTTCGGCATACGCGGTGGCCGCTTCCAGCATGTACGGGAACAGCACGCGGTTGACCAGGAAGCCCGGGCTGCCGGCCACCGGCACCGGGAACTTGCCCAGCGCCTTGCAGAACGCGGCCAGGCGGCGTTCGGTCTCCGGCGCCATGCCGTCGTGATGGATGATTTCCACCAGCGGCATCTGCGCCACCGGGTTGAAGTAGTGCAGGCCGGCGAACTGCGCCGGGCGCTGGATGTGGTCACGCAGTTCCACCAGCGGAATCGACGAGGTGTTGGTGGTCAGCAGCGCGTCGTGCTTCATCTTCGGCTCCAGCGTCTGGTACAGCGCACGCTTGGCCTCCGGGTTCTCGATGATGGCCTCGATCACCAGATCGGCCTCGGCCACGCCGTTGCCTTCCAGGTCGGCACGCAGGCGCGCGGCCACCGCCGGGCGCTTGCTGTCGTCGCGCACCTTCTTGGCGAACAGCGCCTGTGCCCGCTCCATGGCCGGGTCGATGAAGCGCTGCTCGCGGTCCTGCAGGGTCACTTCGAAGCCCTTGTAGGCGGCCCACGCAGCGATGTCGCCGCCCATCACGCCGGCACCGACCACGTGCACATGGCGGATGCCGGAATCACCACCGCCCAGGCCCTTCAGGCGCTCGGTCAGGAAGAAGATGCGGATCAGGTTGCGCGCGGTCGGCGTGCTGGCCAGTTTCACCACGGCGCGGCGTTCGGCATCCAGGCGCGCCTGGATCGGCTTGCCGCCGCTGCGCTGCCAGGTGCTGATCAGCGCGTACGGCGCCGGGTACTGGTCCTTCTTGGCCTTGCGTGCGACCTGCTTGACCATCTGCGGCGCCAGCAGCGTGCGCGCCAGCCAGGTGTTGGTTGCCCACGCCGTCGCGCGCTGCTTGAACGGGCGGGTGGTGCCGGACAGGGCCAGCGCGACGGCGGTGTCGAGCACCACCGCCGGGGCCACCACCTTGTCGACCAGGCCGATCCCGCGCGCGGCCGAGGCTGACAGGGTACGGCCGGTCAGCATCATGTCCATCGCCGCCGGGGCGCCCACCAGCTGCGGCAGGCGCGCGCTGCCGCCCCAGCCCGGGAAGATGCCCAGCTGGGTTTCCGGCAGGCCGATGCGGGTGCTGCTGTCATTGGAGGCCACGCGGTAGCGGCAGGCCAGGGCCAGCTCGGTACCGCCGCCGAGGCAGTGGCCGTGGATGGCCGCCACGGTCGGGCAGGGCAGCTCGGCCAGCTTCTGGTAGGTGGCCTGGCCGCGGCGGATCGCATCGTTGACGGTGCCGCGGCGGTCGAATTCCTGGAATTCCTTCAGGTCCGCGCCGGCAATGAAGCCGGCCTTCTTCAGCGACTGGATCACCACGCCCTTCGGCGGGTCCAGCGCGATGCGCTCAAGCAGGTCGCCCAGTTCCAGCAGCACGTCCTGCGACATCGCGTTGACGCTGCTGTCCTGACGATCCAGGGAGAGAACCACCACGCCGTCGTCGCGGATCTCGGGGTGCCAGTGGCTGAAGCGGAGACCATCGAAGCCTGAGAGCATGGACGTTCCATCCGGTTGTGTATGGAGAAGCGGCTATGATCCAGAGGTTGTTTCCCCCGCGTCAAATCCCAATAGCAGGGGAGTGGCGACCCCGGATCCATGGCCGTGGACCGGGACGCTAACGGAACGGTGGTTAAAAGCTGGTGCGGCGCCAGGTGATCGGCGACTGAACTTTTCCCGGGATTGGCAGTCTCATTGCCCGACGTCGGTTGGGCTGACAGGAGTGCGGCCCCTCATGGCCGAGGTTGATACACCACAGGAGCTGGATCTGGAACTGGTCCGGCGTGTGCAGCGCGGTGAGAGCGCGGCGTTCGATGTCCTGGTACGCAAGTACCAGCATCGGGTCGTGGCCCTCGTCGGTCGCTACATCGCCGACTGGAGCGAATGTCAGGACGTCGCCCAGGACACTTTCATCCGTGCGTACCGCGCGATCGGAAGTTTCCGTGGTGATGCCCAGTTCTCAACCTGGTTGCATCGAATCGCCGTGAATACCGCCAAAAACTACCTGGCTTCACACAATCGACGGCCGCCGACCGATGACATCGACATCGGCGACGCCGAACAGTTCGACAGCGGTACGCGCCTGCGCGATACCGACACGCCCGAACGCGAGTTGATGCGCCAGGAGCTGGAACAGACGGTGATGAAAGCCGTCAACGCGCTGCCGGAGGAACTCCGGTTGGCGATCACCCTGCGCGAGGTGGAAGGCCTGAGCTACGAGGATATCGCGCAGAAGATGGGGTGCCCGATCGGCACCGTGCGTTCACGGATCTTCCGGGCGCGCGAGGCGATCGACACCGAACTCCGGCCGCTGTTGGACATCGGCAGCGCCACCCGTGAGAAGAGCCGCGTATGACCAGCAATCTGACCAGCAATCCGTTCAACGAATCGCAGAACCATCAATCCCCTGCTGGGCAGCGCCTGGACCAGCGCCACCGCGAACAGCTGTCGGCCCTGGTCGACGGCGAGCTGGGCGCCGATGAAGCGCGCTTCCTGTTGCGCCGCATGGAGCATGATCCGGAGCTGGCGGGTTGCCAGGAACGCTGGCAACTGCTGGGCGACGTGATGCGCGGGCAGGCCCCGGCACTGGCCCCGGCCGGCTTCAGTGCCGCCGTGGCGGCTGCCATCGCGGCCGAACCGGCACCGCAGGCCGAGCCGCGCCGCCAGGCGCGTCGCAGCGGCTGGCGGGCCTGGGGCGGTGGTGCCGCACTGGCCGCCTCGGTCGCTGCCGTGGCCCTGTTCATGGGCGGCGAGAAGCTTCAGGAGACCGCCCCCGGCGAGCCGCTGGCACCGCAGGTGATCGCCAGCCAGGCTGAACTGGCGCCGGCGCCGAGCGGCCCGGCTGCGGTCACCGAGGCGTCGGTGGATACCGCTGCGATGGCTGTGGCGGCTGCACCGGCGGTGGCAATGGCCGCCGCCAGCCGCCGCCAGGACAGCCGTCGCGCCAGCGCGACCCGCAGCCAGCAGGCCGCGCGTGTCGCGCAGCGTGATGACAGCCCGCAGCGTGCGGTGGCCGCCGCGCAGGCGCCGCTGACCCCGACCGTGCCGGCCAACGCCAGCCGCAACCTGCCGTTTGGCGAGGTGGGAGCACTGCAGGCGCGACCGTGGCCCCGCTCCAGCCTGGCCCCCGCTGCCGGTGGCGCGCTCAATGCCAGCTTCCCGGCCCACGCCGGTGGTGCTGCGTTCTACCCGTTCGAGCCGCGCCTGCAGGATGACCTGCCGGTGCCGCCGCGCCCGCGCGACTGAGCCGGGCGCTTTCACGCCCCGCCGTCGGCGGGGCCCGTATTCCTCTTTCCACCCGATCCGGAGGTTGCCGTCCGATGACTCCCCGACTCCGCACGCAGGCCATCGGCCTGCTGGCCCTGACCCTTCCCTTGATGGCCTGCGCCCAGGCGCCGGCGCCTGCGGCGCAGACCCAGCCCGCGCCGGCTGCGGCGCCGCGGGCGCCCGCGCAGCCGCTGGTCACCGGCCTGCCTGACTTCACCCACCTGGTCGAACAGGTCGGGCCGGGCGTGGTCAACGTCGACACCACCATCGTGCGCAACAACCGCCAGGCCTCGCGGGGCCCGATGGGCGGCGACGATGACATGCCCGAGTTCTTCCGCCGCTTCTTCGGCCCGGACTTCCCGATGCCGGGGCAGGGCCCGGGTGGCCAGGATGGCGGCCCCAGCATCAAGGGCCGCGGCATGGGCTCGGGTTTCATCATCTCGCCCGACGGTTATGTGCTGACCAACTACCACGTGGTGGCCGATGCCAGCGAGGTGAAGGTGAAGCTGGGTGACAGCCGCGAGTTCAACGCCAAGGTGGTGGGCAGCGACCAGCAGTACGACGTGGCCCTGCTGAAGATCGACGGCAAGAACCTGCCGACCGTGCGCGTGGGGGATTCCAACACCCTGAAGCCGGGCCAGTGGGTTGTCGCGATCGGCTCGCCGTTTGGCCTCGATCACTCGGTCACCGCGGGCATCGTCAGTGCGCTGGGCCGCAGCACCGGCGGCGCCGACCAGCGCTACGTGCCGTTCATCCAGACCGACGTGGCGATCAACCAGGGCAACTCCGGCGGCCCGCTGCTGAACACCCGCGGTGAAGTGGTCGGCATCAACTCGCAGATCTTCTCCGCCTCCGGTGGCTACATGGGCATCAGCTTCGCGATCCCGATCGACCTGGCGATGAGCGCGGTCGAGCAGATCAAGAAGAGTGGCAAGGTCACCCGTGGCCAGTTGGGTGCGGTGGTCGAACCGATCGATTCGCTGAAGGCGCAGGGCCTGGGCCTGCCGGACAGCCGCGGTGCGCTGGTCAACCAGATCGTGGCCGGCAGTGCGGCAGAGAAGGCCGGCGTACAGATCGGTGACGTGGTGCGCTCGGTCAACGGCAGCCCGGTCAACAGCTGGTCGGACCTGCCACCGCTGATCGGTGCGATGGCACCGGGCAGCCGGGTCACCCTGGGCGTGATCCGCGATGGCAAGCCGCGCGACCTCAGCGCAACGCTGACCGCACTCAGTGAAGATGGCCAGGGCAGTGCCCGCGCGGCCGCCACGGCCAAGCCCGATGCGGCGCCGCAGGCCGGGGCCAATGCCCTGCTGGGCCTGGACGTCAGCGACCTGACCGCGCCGCAGCGCAAGCAGTTCGGCCTGGACGGCAACGAGGGCGTGCGCATCACCGGGGTCAAGGGCCAGGCGGCGCGTGATGCCGGCCTGTCTCCGGGCATGGTGATCCTGCAGGTCGGGCGCACCCCGGTTGGCAGCGTGGATGGCCTCAACCGCGCGCTGTCCAGCTACAAGAAGGACGATGTGGTGATGCTGCTGGTGCGTACCGGCAACGGCAACAGCGCGTTCGTGGCGGTGAAGGCCGGCCAGTAAGGCCTGCCCGGGCCGCTGCTGCGGCGGCCATCTGCCCCGAAGCCCCGCCTCGGCGGGGCTTCGGCCGTTCCGGGCCGGCCCGACGAGGCCGTTTTCGCGGCGAGGCGCCGGGCATGCGATAATCGACCGTTACCCTGACGACGCCGCGCGCCGCCGCCACCTATGTCTTCTGATTCGATGCGGAACATCCGCAACTTCTCCATCATTGCCCATGTCGACCACGGCAAGTCCACGCTGGCCGACCGCATCATCCAGCTCTGCGGTGGCCTGCAGGCCCGCGAGATGGAAGCGCAGGTGCTCGACTCCAACCCGATCGAGCGCGAGCGTGGCATCACGATCAAGGCGCAGTCGGTGTCGCTGCCGTACCTGGCCAAGGACGGGCAGACCTACCACCTGAACTTCATCGATACCCCGGGCCACGTCGACTTCTCCTATGAAGTCAGCCGCTCGCTGGCCGCCTGCGAGGGCGCGCTGCTGGTCGTCGATGCCGCCCAGGGCGTGGAAGCGCAGTCGGTGGCCAACTGCTACACCGCGGTGGAGCAGGGCCTGGAAGTGGTGCCGGTGATCAACAAGATCGACCTGCCCACCGCCGACATCGAGCGCGCCAAGGCCGAAATCGAGGCCGTGATCGGCATCGACGCCTCTGACGCCGTGCCGGTCAGCGCCAAGACCGGCCTGAACGTGCAGGACGTGCTGGAAGCGATCGTGCACCGCATCCCGCCGCCGACGCCGCGCGACACCGAGAAGCTGCAGGCGCTGATCATCGACTCGTGGTTCGACAACTACCTGGGCGTGGTCTCGCTGGTGCGCGTGATGCAGGGCGAGATCAAGCCCGGTGACAAGCTGCAGGTGATGTCCACCGGCCGCAACCACCAGGTCGACAACGTCGGCGTGTTCACGCCGAAGCGCAAGGTGCTGCCGGCGCTGCGTGCCGGTGAAGTGGGCTGGGTCACCGCCAGCATCAAGGACGTGCACGGCGCGCCGGTCGGCGACACCCTGACCCTGGCCGGCGACCCGGCACCGAAGCCGCTGCCGGGCTTCCAGGAAATGCAGCCGCGCGTGTTCGCCGGCCTGTTCCCGGTGGACGCCGAGGATTACCCGGACCTGCGCGAAGCGCTGGACAAGCTGCGCCTGAACGATGCCGCGCTGCGTTTCGAGCCGGAAAGCTCCGAGGCGATGGGCTTCGGCTTCCGCTGCGGCTTCCTCGGCATGCTGCACATGGAGATCGTGCAGGAGCGCCTGGAGCGCGAATACAACCTGGACCTGATCAGCACCGCACCGACGGTGGTGTATGAGGTGCTGAAGACCGATGGCTCGATCATCAACATGGACAACCCGGCCAAGCTGCCGCCGGTGAATCAGGTCGAGGAGATCCGCGAGCCGATCATCCGTGCCAACGTGCTCACCCCCGAGGAGTACATCGGCAACATCATCAAGCTGTGCGAAGAAAAGCGCGGCAGCCAGATCGGCATCAACTACCTGGGCAGCCAGGTGCAGATCAGCTACGAGCTGCCGATGGCCGAAGTGGTGCTGGACTTCTTCGACAAGCTGAAGTCGGTCAGCCGTGGCTATGCCTCGCTGGACTACCACTTCGTGCGTTTCGACGCCGGCCCGTTCGTGCGTGTGGACGTGCTGATCAACGGCGACAAGGTCGATGCGTTGTCGCTGATCGTGCACCGCAGCCATGCCGATCGCCGCGGCCGCGAGCTGTGCGAGAAGATGAAGGACCTGATCCCGCGGCAGATGTTCGACGTGGCCATCCAGGCCGCGGTCGGCTCGCAGATCATCGCCCGTACCACGGTCAAGGCCATGCGCAAGAACGTGCTGGCCAAGTGCTATGGTGGCGACGTTTCGCGCAAGAAGAAGCTTCTGGAAAAGCAGAAGGAAGGCAAGAAGCGCATGAAGCAGGTCGGCCGCGTGGAAATCCCGCAGGAAGCGTTCCTGGCCGTGCTGCAGATGGACAACAAGTAAGCCCGCACCGGCCCCTGCGGGCCGGTCGTCTGGTGACGTTGCAAAGGACCCTGAATGAAACTGTTTGAGATCCTCCTGGTCGTGCTGACCCTGGCCTCGGGCCTGATCCTGCTCGCGGACAAGCTGTACCTCGCCAAGCGCCGCGCCCAGCGTGCGGGCCTGCTCGATTCCGAGCCGGTGCTGGTGGACTACTCGCGTGCGTTCTTCCCGGTGCTGGCGATCGTGCTGATCGTGCGCAGCTTCATCGCCGAGCCGTACAAGATCCCGTCCAGCTCGATGATGCCGAACCTGCTGATCGGCGACTTCATCCTGGTCAACAAGTTCTCCTACGGCCTGCGCCTGCCGATCAGCAACACCAAGATCGTGCCGTTCGGCGAGCCGTCGCGTGGCGACGTGGTGGTGTTCCACTTCCCCGGCCACAGCGACAACGACCCGGCCAAGGGCGAGAACTTCATCAAGCGCGTGATCGGCGTGCCGGGTGACACCATCGTCTTCGAGGGCGACGGCGTGATCCTCAATGGCGAGCCGCTGAAGTACGACAACAAGGGCATCTATGCCGGCCACAAGGGCCAGGGCGAGGGCGCCAACCTGCTGGTCGAGCACCTGCCGGGCCGCACCCATACCGTGCTGGAGACCGACTATCCGCGTGGCCAGGGCCAGTGGACCGTGCCGGCCGGCAAGTACCTGGTGATGGGCGACAACCGTGACAACAGCGATGACGGCCGTTTCTGGGGCCTGCTGCCGGAGGAAAACCTGCGCGGCAAGGCATTCCTGATCTGGCTGAACTGCCAGGGTTGGTTCTGCAAGGATGGCTTCGAGCCGTCGCGGATCGGCTCGAGCATCAACTGATCGGGCATCACCTGAGTATTTTCACATCCAACGCGTATCTGGGGAGAACGCAATGAAGACGATGAACACGCAGCGCGGCATGACCCTGACCTCGTTCCTGACGGTCCTGATCGTGGTTGGCTTCTTCCTCTACATCGGCATGAAGCTGTTCCCGATGTACCAGGAGTACTACGCGGTGCGCTCGGCGATGAAGAGCCTGGCCAACGAGCCGGGCGTGGGCAACATGGAACCGGCCCGCATCCAGGACCTGTTCTTCAAGCGCCTGTACATCAACTACTCGGACAACGTGAAGCCGGCCAATGTGAAGTTCGATCGTCGCGACAACGGCTGGACCCTCAAGGTCAACTACGAAGTGCGTCGTCCGCTGATCGGCAACCTCGATGTGGTTGGCAATTTTGATTCTTCCCAGGACCTGACACGAAGCGGTGCCCAGTAAATTCATCCAACGTAGCGACCTGATCGGTCATCCCTTCCGCGATGCGGCCCTGCTCAAGCAGGCGCTGACCCATCGCAGTGCGGGTGCGCCGCACAACGAGCGCCTGGAGTTCCTCGGCGACAGCATCGTCAACATGATGGCGGCCGAGGCGTTGTACCGGCGCTGGCCGAAGGCCGACGAAGGCGCGATGACCCGTGCCCGCGCCGAGCTGGTGCGTGAAGGCGCGCTGGCGGTGATCGGGCGCAGCCTGGAACTGGGCGAGCGGCTGACGCTGGGCCCTGGCGAAATGAAGTCCGGCGGTCATCGCCGCGACTCGATCCTGGCCGACGCGGTGGAAGCGGTGGTGGCCGCGATCTACCTGGATGCCGGTTTCGAGGCCTGCCGGGCGGTGGTACTGCCCTGGTTCAGCGCGTCGATCGAGGCACTGCCGGCCTCCGGCCGGCCCGAGAAGGACCCCAAGACCCGCCTGCAGGAATGGCTGCAGGCCCGACAGAAGGCGTTGCCGCAGTACGAACTGGTGTCAGAATCCGGTGACGACCACGCCAAACACTTCCGGGTACGCTGCAACGTAGCTGACCCGGCCGCCAGCACCGAGGGCGAAGGCGCCTCGCGGCGGCTTGCCGAACAACAGGCGGCTGCGGCCGTCCTAGAACAACTGGATTCCAAGTGAGCGAACAAACTCCCCATCATTGCGGCAGCGTGGCCGTCATCGGCCGCCCGAACGTGGGCAAGTCGACCCTGACCAATGCCCTGGTCGGCGCCAAGGTCAGCATCGTCTCCAACCGCCCGCAGACCACGCGTCATCGCCTGCTGGGCATCGCCACGTATCCGGAAGGCCAGCTGGTGCTGGTCGACACCCCCGGCCTGCACAAGGTGCAGAAGCGGGCGATGAACCGGGTGATGAACCGCGCCGCGCGTGGCTCGCTGGAAGGCGTCGACGCCGGCCTGCTGGTGATCGAAGCCGGCCGCTGGGACGAAGAAGACAGCCTGGCCTTCAACGTGCTGCGCGATGCCGGCATCCCGGTGGTGCTGGTGGTCAACAAGATCGATCGCCTGAAGGAAAAGGGCGCGCTGCTGCCGTTCCTGCAGCAGGTGACCGAAGGCCGCGATTTTGCCGCCGTGCACCCGATTTCCGCGCAGAAGCGCAATGGCCTGGAAGCGCTGGTGCGCGACGTGCTGAAGCTGCTGCCGGAAGCCCCGCCGATGTTCGGCGAGGACGAGATCACCGACCGCAGCCAGCGTTTCCTGGCCGGCGAACTGGTGCGCGAGCAGTTGATGCGCCAGCTCGGCGAAGAACTGCCGTACGCCACCACGGTGGAGATCGAGCGCTTCACCGAAGACGGCAACCTGCTGCGCATCGGTGCGGTGATCTGGGTCGAGCGCGAAGGCCAGAAGGCCATCGTGATCGGCAAGGGTGGTGCGCGCCTGAAGGAGATCGGTGCCAAGTCCCGCCTGCAGATGGAGCGCCTGTTCGGGGCCAAGGTGTTCCTGGAAACCTGGGTGCGCGTGCGTGAAGGCTGGTCCGATGACGAGGCCGCGCTGAAGGCCTTCGGCTACGAGTAAGCCGACCCGGTCGCTTCGATGATGATCGAGGACGACACCGGCTTCGTGCTGCATGCACGGGCCTATCGCGAGACCAGCCTGCTGGTCGAGGTGTTGAGCGCGCAGCATGGCCGCATCGGCCTGCTCGCGCGCGGTGTTTCAACGGCGAAGGGGCAGGTGCTGCGCGCTGCCCTGCAGCCGTTGCAGTGGATCCGTTTCAGCGCCCAGCAGAGGGGTGAACTGGCGCAACTGCGCGCTGCCGAGGCGCTGGATGCCGCGCCGCGATTGGTTGGCCAGGCGATGCTGGCCGGCTTCTACCTGAGTGAACTGACCCTGCGCCTGGCCCCTCGCCAGGACCCGTTGCCGGAGCTGTACCTCGCCTACGGTGAGGCACGCGCGCGGCTGGCGGTCGGTGCCGGCCTGGCCTGGACCCTGCGCCGTTTCGAACGCGAACTGCTGTCCGCGCTGGGCCTGGGCTTCGAGCTCGACAGCGCCAGCGACGGCCAGCCGGTCGACCCGGCTGCGCGCTATGCGTTGGACCCGCAGGAAGGGCCGCAACGGCTGCTGAGCGAGCGTGGCGGCGAGCGCCAGGCGGCGGCCACGGGCTCGGCGCTGCTGGCACTCGCGGCCGATGAAGAGCCTGACGCGGCCGACCTGGCCAGCCTGCGGCTGCCGATGCGGCGGGTGCTGGCCCATCATCTGGGGCCGCGAGGCCTGAAGTCCTGGGAACTGCTCGAGCAGCTCGCCCCCAGGCGTTGAGGGGCGTCCGGCAGGGCTTGCAGCCCTGCACCTGCGGTAGTGCCGGCCGCTGGCCGGCAACCTCAACAGCAGAAGCGGGTTTCCTGCGGGATGGCGGGGTGGGTCCGGTTGCGGGGGACGC
>NZ_JAOEDV010000111.1:0-11207 GCF_029837545.1 Stenotrophomonas sp. GD04024
TGCCGGCCGCTGGCCGGTAATGACTGCTCGCCCGCAGCAAATGCAAGGCTGCCGGCCAGCGGCCGGCACTACCATTGCGTTGCGCAGCACCCCGTATAGTCGGCCCATGACCACCATCGCCCCCGCCGATCTCCCCACCATCCTGCACACCCTGCGCAATGCCTGGCAGTCACAGCGCCCGTCGCTCGACCAGCGTGAAGCCGACCTGCGCCGCCTGCGCGAGGCGCTGAAGCCGCGCCTGGACGAGATGGCACAGGCCATCGCCGAGGATTTCGGCCACCGCGCCCACACCGAATCGAAGCTGGCCGATGGCATGAGCGTGCTGTCGGCCATCGACCACCTGCGCCGCCACCTGCGCCGCTGGTCGAAGCCGCAGCGGGTCGGCGCCGGTTGGCGATTGTGGCCGGCGCGCGCGCAGCTGCGGCCGACGCCGCTGGGCGTGGTCGGGGTGATCTCGCCCTGGAACTACCCGGTCACGCTGGCACTGGTGCCGCTGGCCACCGCCATCGCCGCCGGCAACCACGTGCTGCTGAAGCCTTCGGAACACACCCCGCGCACCAGTGCATTCCTGGCCGATCTGCTGGCCAGCGTGTTCCCGCCCGATCGGGTGGCGGTGGTGCAGGGTGGGGCGGACGTGGCCGCGGCGGTGTCCTCGCTGCCGCTGGACCATCTGCTGTTCACCGGCTCGACGGCGGTGGGCCGCAAGGTGATGGCTGCCGCGGCTGAGCATCTGGTGCCGGTCACGCTGGAACTGGGCGGCAAGTCGCCGGCCATCGTCTGCCGCGATTTCCCACTGGACAAAGCCGCAACGCGGCTGGCCACCGGCAAGTGGTTCAACGCGGGCCAGACCTGCATCGCGCCGGATTACGTGCTGATCGACACCGCGCGCCAGCGTGAGTTCGTGCAGGCGCTGCAGCAGCAGGTACGCGAGCGCTACGGCGACTTCAGCGATGCCGACGATTACACACGCATCATCAACGAAGGCCAGTACCGGCGCCTGCAGGGTTATCTGGCGCAGGCGCGCGAACGCGGCGTGCCGGTCATTCCGCTGGCGCAGGTGGATGAGGCGCGCGCCGACCGCGAGCGCCTGCTGGTGCCGACCGTGGTGCTGGACCCGCCGGACGACCTGGAGCTGATGCGCGAGGAGATCTTTGGCCCGATCCTGCCGGTACGGGCCTACCCGGATCTGGATGACGCGTTGACCGACGTGCTGTCCCGCGATCGGCCGCTGGCGCTGTATCCCTTCAGCCATGACAAAGCGACGGTGGAGCGCATCCTCGGCCAGGTGGTGGCCGGTGGGGTGACGGTCAACGACACGCTGCTGCATTTCGCGGCCGATGGCCTGCCGTTCGGCGGGGTAGGGGCAAGCGGCATGGGCGCGTACCACGGCCGGGCCGGGTTCGATGCGATGAGCAAGCGGCTGCCGGTGCTGTGGCAGTCGCGCTGGGCGGCCAGCGATCGGTTGCGGCCGCCGTACTCGAAGATTGCCGGGTTGCTGAAGCTGCTGCTTCGGTAGTGCCGGCCGCTGGCCGGCAACTGCAGGGTCTTGCCGACGGTTCAAGGGGTTGCCGGCCAGCGGCCGGCACTACCGGTAGGTGCCATGCGCCAACCAAGGTTGGCGTCTACCAAACCCGGGCCGGGTAGAATGCCCCCCATGAAGATCGCCTCGTGGAACGTCAATTCGCTCAATGTCCGCCTGCCGCACCTGGAGCAGTGGCTCAAGGCGTTCGGCCCGGACATCGTCGGTATCCAGGAAACCAAGCTGGAGGACCACAAGTTCCCCGATTCGGCGCTGATCGCCGCCGGCTACCGCAGCGTGTTCGCCGGCCAGAAGACCTACAACGGCGTGGCGCTGCTGTCGCGTGAGCCGGCGCAGGACGTGCAGATCGGCATTCCCGGCTTCGAGGACGAGCAGAAGCGCGTCATCGCCGGCACCTTCGGCGACCTGCGGGTGATCAACCTGTACGTGGTCAACGGCCAGGACATCGGCACCGACAAGTACGACTACAAGCTGCGCTGGCTGGAGGCGGTGCATGCCTGGATCGCCGAGGAAATGCAGCGGCACCCGAAGCTGATCGTGATGGGCGACTTCAACATCGCCCCGGACGCGCGCGACGTGCACGACCCGGAGGTGTGGAACGAAAACCACATCCTCACCTCCACCGCCGAGCGCGGCGCGCTGAACAAGCTGCTGCAGCTGGGCCTGCACGATGGCTTCCGCCTGCACAACGACGAGGCGGGCACCTTCAGCTGGTGGGACTACCGTGCCGCCGGCTTCCGCCGCAATCTGGGCCTGCGCATCGACCTGACCCTGGTCTCCGACGCGCTGAAGCGCAGTGCGGTGGCCTCGGGCATCGACCGCGAGCCGCGTACCTGGGAACGCCCGAGCGACCACGCGCCGGCCTGGGTGGAAGTAGCGTCGAGCTTGCTCGACTGATCTCCCATGCAGTCGAGCAAGCTCGACTCCACAGAACGGGGCCCGACGATTGCCGGGCCCCTTGTGATGCGTCTGCCAGCCAGCGGCCGGCACGACCGCCGCGTCAGCGTATGCTCTTGCGGGTGAACAGGTTGACGATCGCCAGCAGGATCACCGCACCGATCAGCGAGAACAGGAAGGTGCGGATGGTGATCGCTTCGTTGATGCCGCCGCCGAACAGCCAGCCGGAGATCAGCGCGCCGACGATGCCGACCACGATGTTGAGGATGATGCCCTGCTGGGCGTCGCGCTTCATGATGATGCTGGCCAGCCAGCCTACGATGCCGCCGACGATCAGCCAGATGATGATGCCCATGATCGAACCTCCGGTGGGGAACTATGACCAGTTGACGCGCATGGCTGTGAACCCGTCGTGCAATTGTGTGATGGGCGCGTGCGGATGAGCCTGCCAGCCACCCTCGACGGCCCGTGGCGCTTCGGCCCGGTGACGGTCTGGCGGCGCACCCACGTGCCCGGCCAGCGCGGTGAACCGCAGGCGCGGCAGGTGCTGGCGCAGGCGCTGGGGGCCGAACCGCAGGCGCTGCCGTTGGTGCGCGATGGCAAGGGACGGCCTGAACTGACCGGCGCACTGGCCCATTACGGCACCGGCTGGAGCCACAGCGGTGAGGTGCTGCTGGTGGCGCTGGGCGAGGGCGTGCGGCTGGGCGTGGACCTTGAGCTGCTGCGGCCGCGACCACGCCTGCTGGAGATCGTGCGGCGCTTCTTCCACCCCGAGGAAGTGGCCTGGCTGGAACGCCTGGACGAGGCCGGGCGCGAGCACTGGTTCTTCCGCGTGTGGTGCGCCAAGGAAGCGATGCTGAAAGCCCACGGCCAAGGCATCTCGTTCGGCCTGCACCGGCTGCAGCTGGCCCCCGGCAATGATGGCGCCCTGCACCTGCGCTGGTGCGACCCGGAACTGGGCGAGGCCGCGCGCTGGCACCTGCACGAATGGCAGGCCAGCGGGCAGTTCCGCGCGGCATTGGCCTGGTATCCGCACTGAAGCGGGGAATCAGCGCGCAAAACCGGCGATAATGCCGGCATGAGCGAACACCCACTTCCCGCCAGCGTGACTGCCACGCTGGAACAGGGCCTGGCCAGCATGGGCCTGGATGCCGCGCTGGCACCGCCGCTGCTGCGCTACCTGGCCCTGCTGCACCGCTGGAACGGCACCTACAACCTCACCGCCATCCGCGACCCGCAGGAGATGGTCACCCGCCACCTGCTCGACTCGCTGGCGATGCAGCCGTTCGTGGCCGATGGCAGCCTGGCCGACCTCGGCACCGGCCCCGGGCTGCCCGGCATCCCGCTGGCCATCGCCTGCCCGGGCCTGCAGGTCACCCTGGTCGAGAGCAACGGCAAGAAGGCGCGCTTCATGCGCGAGGCGGTGCGCCAGCTCGGCCTGGGCAACGCCCGCGTGGCCGAATCACGCGCCGAGGCGCTGGACGAGGCCGGCCGTTACGACCAGCTGACCGCGCGCGCGATGGACACCCTGGCCGGCATCGTCCGCGTTGGCGGCCACCTGCTGCGCCCCAGTGGCGTGTTGCTGGCCATGAAGGGCGTCTATCCCCATGAAGAGATCGCGGACCTGCCGGAAGGCTGGCAGGTGCGTGAGGTGACCCCGCTGAGCGTGCCCGGCCTGGCCGGCGAACGCCACCTGGTCACTGTTACGGGCCCCTGATTACCGCCGCCAGCCCCTTGTGGAACAACGGGTTGGCGATTCACGATTTCCGCAAGGGGCCGGTTGTACGCATAATGACCGGTCCCAGCACACGTCGACGAGGCACACCCGCATGGCCCGCATCATCGCCATCGCCAACCAGAAGGGTGGCGTCGGCAAGACCACGACCGCCGTCAACCTGGCCGCTTCCCTGGCCAACGCACCCAAGCGCGTGCTGTTGGTCGACCTGGATTCGCAGGGCAACGCGACCATGGGCAGTGGCGTGGACAAGCGCGAGCTGGCTGCCTCCACCTGCGATCTGCTGCTTGGAGAGAACAGTGCTGCCGACGTGCGCGTGCAGGCCGCCGAGGGCTACGACCTGCTGCCCGGCAACATCGACCTGACCGCCGCCGAGATCCAGCTGATGGGTGAGAGCGAGCGCGAGCAGCGCCTGAAGCGCGCGCTGGCGCCGATCCGCGACGAGTACGACTACATCCTGATCGACTGCCCGCCGGCGCTGTCGCTGCTGACGCTCAACGCGCTGGCCGCCGCCGATTCGGTGATCGTGCCGATGCAGTGCGAGTACTACGCACTGGAAGGCCTGAGCGCGCTGGTGGAGACCATCGAAGCGCTGCGCACCAGCCTGAACCCGGCGCTGGAGATCGAAGGCGTGCTGCGCACCATGTTCGATGTGCGCAACAACCTGGCCAACGCGGTCTCGGCCGAGCTCACCGAGCACTTCGGCGACCGCGTGTTCCGCACCATCGTGCCGCGCAACGTGCGCCTGGCTGAGGCGCCCAGCCATGGCCAGAGCATCGTCGGCTACGACCGCGCCTCGCGCGGTGGCGTGGCCTACCTGGGCCTGGCCGGCGAGATCATCCGCCGCAACAACGAACGCAACAAGGCCGCCAAGGCCGTGGAGACCGTCTGATGACCAGCAGCAAGCCGGCAGCCAAGAAGCGAGGCCTCGGCCGTGGCCTGGATGCGCTGCTCGGTCCCAAGGGCGCGGTCAGCCAGGTGCAGGCCACCACCGCGGTGATCGAGCCGCTGCCGGGCGAAGTGCTGCGCAAGCTGGCCGTCGGCCAGCTGCAGCCGGGCAAGTACCAGCCGCGCCGCGAGATGGACGAGGGCAAGCTGTCCGAGCTGGCCGATTCGATCAAGTCGCAGGGCGTGATCCAGCCGATCCTGGTGCGCCAGCTGCCGGCGGGCAACTACGAAATCGTCGCCGGTGAACGCCGCTGGCGCGCCTCGCAGCTGGCCGGCCTGGACGAAGTGCCGGTGGTGGTGCGCGAGCTGGAAGACCGCACCGTCATCGCGATGGCGCTGATCGAGAACATCCAGCGTGAAGACCTCAATCCGCTGGAAGAAGCCGAAGCGCTGCAACGCCTCATCAGCGAATTCACCCTGACCCATGCCGAGGCCGCCGAGGCCGTCGGCCGCTCGCGCGCGGCGGTGTCCAACCTGCTGCGCCTGCTGGAGCTGCCGGTGGCAATCCGCCTGCTGCTGGAAACCCGCCGCCTGGAAATGGGCCACGCCCGCGCGCTGCTGACCCTGGCCCCCGAGCTGGCCGGCAAGCTGGCGCAGGAAGCGGCCGACGAAGGCTGGTCGGTGCGCGAGGTCGAGCGCCGTGCGCAGGCCTTCGCCGCCGGCAAGGTGCCGAGCAACCGCCCGGTGGCCACGCCGAAGGTGCAGCAGGCCGACATCGCCTCGCTGGAAACCGAGCTGTCCGAAGCCCTCGGGGCCAAGGTGGCGATCAACCACGGCCGCGGCGGCAAGGGCAAGCTGATCATCCATTACACCGATCTGGACACGCTCGACGGCGTGCTGGAAAAGCTGCGTACGCGCCAGGGCTGAGCCCGGTGCAGCAACGGGGGACGCGGCCCGTTCCTGCCGTGTCCCGTGAATGACAGGGAACGCACCGCCGCGCGCGCCGGGGCCTGCACTGTCCTCTGGCCCGTGGCCTCATCCAGGGAGCAGGACATGAGCAACGCATTCGACGACGTCAGCCCGGGCGGCAGCCCGATCATGGTGCACAGCCGCCAGAAGGACTTCACGCCGGCGCAGGGCGAAGAACACATCGAGGCGATCAGCGCGCACATCGAGCGCCATCTGGGCCCGGTGTCCGGCGTCTTCCACGAGATCATCTCCGACCTGGTGCACATCGACGTGCACGTGGTGCCGGCCAATGAGCAGTTCCCGTACCTGCGGCTGGTGACCTCCGGCATGAGCGACCTGCCGATGACCGTGCCCGCCGAGGTGGACGCGGACGTGCCGCGCTACATGGAGCTGATGGTGACCCTGCCGGCTGACTGGCCGATCTCGCAGGACGCCTTCGAGGACGAGCGCAACTACTGGCCGGTGCGCCTGCTGAAGGGAATGGCGCGGCTGCCGCACGAGTACGACACCTGGCTGGGCTTCGGCCACACCATCCCCAACGGCCACCCCAGCGAGCCCTATACGCCGGGCGTGGGTTTCGACGGTGCCATCGTGCTGCCGCCGGTGACCACCCCGGAAGACTTCGCCGAGCTGGTTCTTGAGGATGGCAAGACCATCGCCTTCATGACCCTCATGCCGCTGTACCCGGAAGAGATGGACCTGAAGCTGAAAAAGGGCGCCGAAGCACTGCTCGACCGCTTCGATGCGAAGAACATCCAGGACGTGATCGAACCCGGCCGCAGCAATGTGGCCAAGAAGCGTTTCGGGCTGTTCTGAGCCCGCAGCGTATCCTCTGCACCTGTACTCATTGATTTCCAGGCAACTGCAATGACCCTCCTGCTCACCGGCGCTGCCGGCTTCATCGGTGCCTACACCGCCCGCGCGCTGCTGGAGGCTGGCCAGCCGGTGGTCGGCCTGGACAACTTCAACGACTACTACGACCCGCAGATCAAGCGCGACCGCGTGGCCGCGCTGTGCCCGACGCTGGACCTGCGCACGCTGGACCTGACCGACCGCGATGGCCTGGCCGCGCTGTTCGACGAGGTGCAGCCGACCGCGGTGATCCACCTGGCCGCGCAGGCCGGCGTGCGCTATTCGCTGGAAAACCCGCACGCCTACGTAGACAGCAACCTGGTCGGCTTCGTCAACATGCTCGAACTGTGCCGCCACCGTGGCGTGCAGCACCTGGTGTATGCGTCGAGCAGCTCGGTCTATGGCGACTCGGCCACGCCGCCGTTCTCCGAAGACCAGCGCGTGGACCAGCCGCGTTCATTGTACGCGGCGACCAAGGCCGCCAACGAGCTGATGGCCTACACCTACGCGCAGCTGTACGGCCTGCACGCCACCGGCCTGCGCTTCTTCACCGTGTATGGGCCGTGGGGCCGGCCGGACATGGCGCCGCTGCTGTTCTCGCGCGCGGTGCTGGCCGGGCGGCCGATCGATGTGTTCAACGAAGGCCGCATGCAGCGCGATTTCACACATGTCTCCGACATCGTGTCCGGTATCCTTGGCGCCCTCGCGCATCCGGCCGATGGTCCGGTGCCGCACCGGGTGTTCAACCTCGGCAACCATACGCCGGTCGAGCTGGAGCGCTTCATCGGCGTGATCGAGCAGGCTGCCGGCCGCCCCGCGCAGAAGGTCTACAAGCCCATGCAGCCCGGCGACATGGTGCGCACGATGGCCGATACCCGGCGCGCCCATGACGCCTTCGGCTTCGACGCGGTGACCCCGATCGAAGTGGGACTGCCACCCGTCGTGGAATGGTGCCGCGAGTACTTTGGTGATCGCGCCTGAGGACGGATCCTCACGCCGCCGGGTTCATCTTCGGATAACCTCGGTTTCGGAGAATGCGCGGTCTTTGTCCCCCTTTGGCCGAGTGCCTTATGAGCCAACCCGAGCTTTCCGTTGTCGTCCCCGTGTTCAACGAGCGCGACAATGTCACCCCGCTGGTCACCGAAATCACCGCGGCGCTGCGTGGCCGGGTACCGTTCGAGATCATCTACATCGATGACCACTCGCGCGATGACACCTTGGCGGTCCTGCAGGGCCTGAAGGCGACCACGCCGGAACTGCGGGTGCTGCACCACGTGAACCAGAGCGGGCAGAGCACCGCGGTGCGCACCGGCGTCAAGCATGCGCGGGCGCCCTGGATCTCCACCCTGGATGGCGATGGCCAGAACGATCCGGCCGACATTCCCAAGCTGCTGGCCGCGCGCGATGCGGCCGAGGCGCAGGTGAAGCTGTTTGCCGGCTGGCGCGTCAACCGCCAGGACAGCGGCAGCAAGCGCTGGGCCAGCCGCTGGGCCAATGCCATCCGCGCGCGCATGCTGCGCGATGACACGCCCGACACCGGCTGCGGCATCAAGCTGTTCGAGCGCAACGCCTTCCTCGACCTGCCGTACTTCGACCACATGCACCGTTACCTGCCGGCGCTGATGCAGCGTGCCGGCTGGAAGACCATCAGCGTGCCGGTCAACCACCGCCACCGTACCGCCGGCGTGTCCAAGTACAACAACCTGGGCCGCGCGCTGGTCGGCATCCGCGACCTGCGCGGCGTGGCCTGGCTGATCACCCGCAGCAAGCGCACCGCGGTGGAAGAGCGGTGATGGGCCTGGCACTGCACTGGCTCGACCAGCCGCTGACCTGGCTGTACTGGACCGGCCTGCACGTGACCGGCTGGAAGCTGATCGGCTATACCGGCGCGCTGATGTTCGGCGGCCGCTGGCTGGTCCAGTTCATCGCCTCCAAGCGCGCCGGCAAGCCGGTCATCCCGCGCCTGTTCTGGTACATGAGCGTGGTCGGCAGCCTGATGACGCTGAGCTACTTCCTGTTCTCGGCCAAGCAGGACTCGGTGGGCGTGCTGCAGAACCTGTTCCCGGCGTTCACCGCGCTGTACAGCCTGCAGCTGGACATCAAGCACCGGGGCTGGAAGCGGGACAGGGCCAGCCACTGAGGCCCCGGGGCCCCATCCGGCAGGTGCCGACCCTGGTCGGCACATGTGCATCCCGGCCCGGCGTATCCACGCATGGCGTGGATCTACTGCATGTTCGGCGGCCGTCTCCGGTAGATGCCGACCTTGGTCGGCGCTGGGTTTCCGTGATGCCAACCAAGGTTGGCAGCTACCAGAGCAGCGGGACTTTGCCACGTCTGGCGGAAGAGCAGCCGACTAACAGTCGGCTCTACCACGCGCCTTCGGCGCTGGGGCCCCGGCCTGCGGCCGGTTCCCGGTCATGCCTGCGTTGCAGGCAGGACCTTCGTCCCATGCCACCGGCGGTGGGCGGTGCCATGATCGGGGTCTGCCTTCCCGGGAACCTGTGCTCGTGAAAACCCGTCTTGCCGTTGCCCTGCTGATTGCCCTGTCCGCCCCCGCCGTGGCCCTGGCCGCGCCGCCCGCCACCGCTGCACCGGCCAGCGTGGCCACCGAATCGCCCGCCGACGCCGCCTTCCGTGCGGTGTACGAGAAGGAATGGAAGTGGCGTCAGGACGGCGGCGGTGAGGCCAGTGAGGACGAAGATGCCCCGGCCAATGCCACCCGCATGCCCGACGTCGGCCCGGCCGCACAGCAGGCACGCCTGAAGGTGTGGGACGAGACCCTGGCCGCGCTGAAGAAGATCGACCCGAAGACCCTGTCGGCCGACAACCAGGTCAACTACGCGATCTACCGCGACCAGGTGTTCAACCTGGCCGAAGAGGTGCGCCTGCGCGGCTACGAGATGCCGTTCAACGCCGACTCCTCGTTCTGGTCGAACCTGTCCTTCATGGCCCGGCGCGAGATGAAGACCGTGCAGGACTACCAGAACTACATCGCACGCCTGAATGACGTGCCGCGCTACTTCGGCCAGCAGACCGAGAACATGCGCGCCGGCCTGAAGCGAGGTTTCAGCGTGCCGCGTGCCGTGCTCGATGGCCGCGAGGTGTCCATCGCCACCGTTGCCGAACTGAAGGACCCGACCGAATCGCCGCTGTACGCGCCGTTCAAGAAGCTGCCCAACAGCATCCCGGCCGCCGAGCAGGCCAGGCTGCAGGCGCAGGCGCGCGAAGCGATCAGTGGCAAGGTGGTGCCGGCGTTCCAGCAGCTGCGCACCTTCTTCGTCAGCGAGTACGTGCCGCAGGCGCGCACCACGCTGGCTGCCGAAGCGATGCCGGACGGCAAGGCGTACTACAAGCAGCAGATCCACGAATACACCACGCTGGACCTGTCGCCGGACGAGATCCACCGCATCGGCCTGGGCGAAGTCGCTCGCATCCAGGGCGAGATGAACGACATCATCAGGCAGGTGAAGTTCAAGGGCAGCTTCGCCGAGTTCCTGACCTTCCTGCGTACCGATCCGCAGTTCTACGCCAAGACCCCGGAAGAGCTGCTGTCGCGCGCGGCGTGGATCTCCAAGCGGGCAGACGGCCAGCTGGGCAAGTACATGACGCTGCCGCGCGCGCGCTTCACCATCGTGCCGGTGCCGCCGGACATCGCACCGTTCTGGACCGCCGGCCGTGGTGGCATGGGCACCTACTGGCTAAACACCTACAACCTGCCATCGCGCCCGCTGTACAACCTGCCGGCGCTGACCCTGCATGAATCCGATCCGGGCCACGCGCTGCAGGGCGCCATCGCCGCCGAGCAGAAGAACCTGCCCGAGTTCCGCCGCAACGCCTACATCTCCGCCTATGGCGAAGGCTGGGCGCTGTACTGCGAGAAGCTGGGCGTGGAGATGGGCATCTACGAAACCCCGTACGAGGATTTCGGCCGCCTGACCTACGAAATGTGGCGCGCCGCGCGCCTGGTGATCGACACCGGCGTGCACAGCAAGGGCTGGACCCGCGAGCAGGCACTGGCCTACCTGCGTGACCACACCGCGCTGAGCGAGCATGAAGTGACCACCGAAGTGGACCGCTACATCTCCTGGCCGGGCCAGGCGCTGAGCTACAAGCTGGGCGAGATCGCCATCGTGCGCCTGCGCGCGCAGGCCGAGAAGGAACTGGGCGACAAGTTCGACATCAAGGGCTTCCACGACACCCTGCTCAAGCAGGGCTCGGTGCCGCTGCCGGTGCTGGAACAGCAGATCCAGGCCTACATCGCCGAACGCAAGAAGGCCTGACCGCTCCAAGGTAGTGCCGGCCGCTGGCCGGCAACCTGCACGCACT
>NZ_JAOEDV010000112.1:0-10808 GCF_029837545.1 Stenotrophomonas sp. GD04024
ATCAGGTCGTTGCGCGCATCGCGCGAGGTCTGGATCACCGCGGCCTCGTCGTCGTAGACCAGGTACTGGTCGCGCAGCAACTGCTCGTCGTGTTCGCGGAAGCGCTGCACATGGCGTTCGGCCACGTTCGGGGCCACGCCCAGCGCGGTCAGCACGCGCCCGCTCATTTCCAGGCTGGTGCCGAACACTTCGCGGAACGGCTCGGCCGACATGTCCATCAGCCGCCACGCATGCTGGCGGTTGCGCGCTCGCGCCAGCACCGTCGCATCCGGGTACAGCCGGCGCACCATGCGCACCGCGCGCAGGTTGGTCTCCGGGTCATCCACGGTGATCACGAACACATCGATGTGCTCGCCACCGGCCGCGCGCAGCATTTCGGGCCGGGTCGGGTCGCCGTAATACAGCTGGTTGCCGAAGCGGCGCAGGTCGGCCACGGTGTCCGGGTTCGCCTCCAGCGCCACGAACGGCACCTTCTGCGCGGTCAGCAGGCGCGCGATCACCTGGCCGAAGCGGCCCATGCCGGCGATCAGCACCTTCGGCCGGTTGTCCGGTGCCACCTTGTCAGCCTCGGCGGGCTGGCGCGGTGCGGCCTTTTCCTGGCCGAGCAGCCTGAGCAGCGCGATCATCAGCAGCGGTGTGATCGCCATCGACAGGCCGACGATGGCCACCAGCCGGTCATGGTTGGCGTTGCCCAGCAGGTGCGCGCGCTGCGCTTCGTTGAACACCACGAAGGCGAATTCACCGCCCAGCCACAGCACGCTGCCCAGCAGCAGCGACTGTCGCGAACTGAGCCTTGCAATACGCCCGATCACGTACAGCAGGCCGAACTTGACCACCAGCAGGATGCCGACGCCGGCGGCGATCAGCCACGGCTCGGACGCGATGCGGTCGAGGTCGATGCCCATGCCCACCGCGATGAAGAACAGGCCCAGCAGCAGCCCCTTGAACGGCTCGATCTGTGCTTCCAGTTCGTGCCGGAATTCCGAGTCGGACAGCAGCACGCCGGCCAGGAACGCGCCCAGGCTCGGGCTGAGGCCGGCTTCCTGCATGAACCAGGCGGTGCCCAGCACCACCAGCAGGGCAGTGGCGGTGAACACTTCCGGGCTGCGGGTGCGCGCGATGATGCTGAACACCCTGCGCAGCACCGGCCGCCCGCACAGGATCACTACTGCCAGCGCGCCCAGCGCCACGGCGGCATCCTCCCAGCGCAGCGTCTCGTTCTTGACCCCGCCCAGCAGCGGAATGGCCGCCAGCAGCGGGATCGCGATCAGGTCCTGGAACAGCAGGATGGCAAAGCCCAGCCGGCCATGGTCGCTGTTGATCGCCTTGTGCTCGGACAGCAGCTGCAGGCCCACCGCGGTGGACGACAGCGCCAGCGCCACACCCACCACCAGCGCGCTTTTCCACTGGAAATGGTCGAGCAGCAACAGGCCGCCCAGCACCAGCCCGGACAGCGCCACCTGCGCCGCACCGGCACCGAACACCGAGCGCCGCATCACCTTCAGGCGTGCAGGCGACAGTTCCAGGCCGATCACGAACAGCAGCATCACCACACCGATCTCGGCGGCGCCGAGGATGCGGTCGGCGTCCTGCACGAAGCCCAGCCCGTCCGGGCCCAGCACCACGCCGGCCGCCAGGTAGCCCAGCACCGCGCCGAAGCCGAACTTCTTGAACACCGGCACGGCGATGACCGCCGCCAGCAGCAGTACCAGCGCCAGTTCCAGACCACCGCTATGCATGGGAGTACCTGGTCATCGGGGGAACCGGCCGCGCGTCCGTTCGGAGGAGGGAAAGCATGGCGAACGCCACTGCCACATTATGCGCGCCGGTGCGTGTACGCACGAGGACACGCGTGCTGGCAACGCTGTCGGCTGGCCCTGGGTTGACCTGCATGCCCGGCAGGTCCAGACTCCCCGCCGCTGGCGGCGCGTCCGCCGGCACACGCATCCCGGAGTCCCCAACCCATGTCCAGCGACAGTAGAAGTCGACCTCGTTCGACGCCAGCGATGGCCACCGCCTGACATCGGGACGGTTTGCCTGCGTTGGCGTTGCGCGAGGTCGCACCCCACAAGGCAGA
The DNA here is from genome assembly GCF_029837545.1 of Stenotrophomonas sp. GD04024. Classification (NCBI taxonomy): domain Bacteria; kingdom Pseudomonadati; phylum Pseudomonadota; class Gammaproteobacteria; order Lysobacterales; family Lysobacteraceae; genus Stenotrophomonas; species Stenotrophomonas sp. GD04024. Next base: position 2,078 of record NZ_JAOEDV010000112.1, read on the forward strand.
ACCGATGAACCAGAAGCAATTGCTGCGCGCAGGGGCCGATGCTGCTGCCCTGGCCGCACCCCTGGCGAACTACAACACCGCCGACGCGGTGGAGTTCCTCAATACGCTGGAGCTGACCCGCGCCGCGGACACGCTGGCGGCGCTGCCGTTGCCGCGTGCGGTGAAGATGCTCGAAGCGCCGGAACTGCACCGCAGTGGCGAGCTGGTGGCCGCGTTGCCGCCGGCGCGCGCCGCCGCCCTGCTCGGGCTGATGGCCGACGACCGCGCCACCGACATCGTGCACGAGCTGGACGAGGACGAGCGCGCGCGGCTGATCCCGCTGCTGGGCACCGATGCCCGCCAGGCCATCCAGAAGCTGCTGAGCTACCCGCCCAACACCGCCGGCGCGCTGATGACCACCGAGTACGTGGCGGTGCCCGCCAGCTGGACCGTGGCGCAGACCCTGCAGCACATCCGCCAGGTCGAGCGCACCCGCGAAACGGTGTACGCGATCTACGTGCTGGATCCGGCCAGCCAGCACCTCCAGCAGGTGGTGACCATGCGCCGGCTGATCACCGGGTTGCCGGAGGAATCGATCCTGGACGTGGCCCAGGTCAATCCGCCGGTGACCGTTGACGCGCTGATGGACCAGGAGGAAGTGGCGCGGCTGATCCGCCGCCACGACCTGCTGGCGATTCCGGTGGTTGATGCGCAGCAGCAGATGCTTGGCATCGTCACCGTCGACGACGTGCTGGATGCACTGATCGAGGAGTCCACCGAGGACGCGCACAAGTTCGGCGGCATGGAAGCGCTGGACAAGCCGTACATGCAGATCGGCTTCCTTGAGATGCTGCGCAAGCGTGCTGGCTGGCTGAGCGTGCTGTTCCTGGGCGAGATGCTGACCGCGAGCGCCATGCAGCACTACGAGGATGAACTGGCGCGCGCGGTGGTGCTGACCCTGTTCATTCCACTGATCATGAGTTCGGGTGGCAACTCCGGTTCGCAGGCCACCTCGCTGCTGATCCGCAGCCTGGCGCTGCGCGAACTGCGCCTTCGCGACTGGTGGAAGGTGGCCCTGCGCGAGATCCCGACCGGCATGGTGCTCGGCGCCATCCTCGGCTGCCTGGCCATCGTGCGCATCGTGATCTGGCAGCTCGGTGGCCTGCACGACTATGGCGAGCACTGGATCCTGCTGGCGATCACCATCGGTGCGGCGCTGGTCGGCATCGTCACCTTCGGCTCGCTGTCCGGCTCGATGCTGCCGTTCATCCTGAAGCGCCTCGGCTTCGACCCGGCCAGCGCCTCGGCCCCGTTCGTCGCCACCCTGGTGGACGTGACCGGCCTGGTGATCTATTTCAGCATCGCCGCGATGATCCTGCACGGCACGCTGCTGTAAGCCGGAACCACCGTGCTGCGGTAGGTACCGACCTTGGTCGGCACGGTGTTTCATCGACCGATCCCAGGCCAGCGCCGACCAAGGTCGGCATCTACCGGATCCGCGCCATGGGACAACCCGCCTTTGGTAGGTGCCGACCTTGGTCGGCACGCCCATCGCCACGGAATTTGGGTACCGTAGGCGCATGAGTACCTACCATCTGCAGTCTGTGTTCCGTCCGCAGTCGGTCGCGGTGATCGGTGGCAGCCCGCGCGAGCGCTCGGCCGGCCGTGCGGTGATGCGCAACCTGCGTGGTACCGGCTTTCCCGGCAAGGTGGCCTGGATCAACCCGCGGCATGCCGAGATCGATGGCATCCGCACGGTCAAACGGCTGAAGGACCTGGACTGGGTGCCTGACCTGGTGGTGATCACCGCGCCGGCGACGATCGTGCCGCAGGTGGTGCGCACCGCGGCCGAACGTGGCGTGCAGGCGGCGATCATCCTCACCGCGCACCTGGGCGAAGGCCCCGGCTCGCTGTCGGCGCAGGTGGAGGCGGTGGCGCGCACGCATGGCCTGCGCATCCTTGGCCCGCACTGCCTGGGCGTGATCGCGCCGCATGCACGGCTCAACGCCAGCATCGCCGCGCATTTCCCGCAGGCCGGCGACCTCGCGCTGATCTCCGAATCCTCGGCCATTGCCGCCGCACTGGTGGAATGGGGCGTGGCGCGCTCGGTCGGATTCTCTGCCGTGGTCTCGCTGGGCGACACGATGGATGTCGACTTCGGCGATCTGCTCGATTACTTCGCCACCGACTACCGCACTCGCGCCATCCTGCTCTATGTCGAGCAGATCAAGGACGCGCGCAAGTTCATGTCGGCCGCGCGTGCTGCCGCGCGTGCCAAGCCGGTGGTGGTGGTGAAGTCGGGCCGCGCCGAACGCGTGCAGCCGGGCAGCCGCGATACCCACGTGCAGGCGCTCGCGCGCGCCGATGATGTCTACGGCGCGGCGTTCAACCGCGCCGGCCTGCTGCGCGTGGGGGCGCTGGACGAACTGTTCACCGCCGCCGAGTCGCTGGGCCGGCTGGGCACCTTCCCCGGCCGCCGTTTGGCCATCCTCAGCAATGGCGGCGGTGTCGGCCGCCTCGCGGTGGACCAGCTGATCGCCTTGCGGGGCACGCTGGCCAACCTGTCCGACAGCACCATCGAGAAGCTCGACGCGGTGCTGCCGCAGGGCTGGTCGCGCAGCAATCCGGTCGACATCGTGGTCGATGCCGACGGTGACCGCTACGCCTCGGCCATCGAAGCGCTGCTGGCCGACAACGAGAACGACGCGGTGATGGTGGTCAACGTACCGACCGCGTTCACCTCGTCCGCCGATGCAGCGCAGGCGCTGACCCGCACGCTCGGCCTGCGCCCGCGCCATCACCGCGACAAGCCGGTGTTCGCGGTGTGGCTGGGCAACGACGACCAGGCTACCGCCACGCTCAACGCGGCGCGGGTGCCGACCTATCCGACCGAGGCCGAAGCCGTGCGTGGCTTCCAGCATCTGGTGCGTTACCGCGAAGCGCAGAACGCGCTGATGGAAACGCCGCCCAGCCTGCCACAGGATTTCAATGTCGATGCGGCGGCTGCGCGCGCGCTGGTCGATGCCGCGCTGGCCAACGGCCAGCAGTGGCTGGACCCGCTGGCCACCCACGAACTGCTCAAGGCCTATGGCATTCCGTCCGCGCCGGTGATGCACGCGCGCGATGCGCATGAGGCGATGGACCTGGCGCAACCGCTGCTGGAGCGCGGCGCCAGCGTGGCGTTGAAGATCCTGTCGCCGGACATTCCGCACAAGTCGGAAGTGGATGGCGTGCGCCTCAACCTGGGCACGCTGCCGGCGGTGCAGAGCGCGGCCAATGCGATCCTGTCGCGGGCCCGCCAGCTGCGGCCGGACGCACGCATCGATGGCCTGCTGGTACAGCCGACCATCGTCCGCCCGAAAGCGCGCGAGCTGATCGTCGGCATCGCCGACGATGCCACGTTCGGCCCGGTGATCGTGGTCGGCCGTGGCGGCACTGCGGTGGAAGTGATCAACGACAAGGCGCTGGCACTGCCGCCGCTGGACCTGCGCCTGGCCCACGAACTGATCGGCCAGACCCGTGCCTCGCGCATCCTCAAGGCTTACGGTGACGTGCCGGCGGCTGACGAGCGCGCGCTGGCGCTGGCATTGGTGAAGCTGGCCCAGCTGGCCGCCGACATTCCCGAAGTGCGCACGCTTGACATCAATCCACTGCTGGTTGATGGCAAGGGCATCCTCGCCCTGGATGCGCGCGTCGCCATCGCGCCCTCGCGCATCCTGCACAAGGGCCGCGGCCATCCGCGTTTCTCGGTGTTCCCGTATCCGAAGGAGTGGGAGCGCACCATCGAACTGTCCGACGGCGGCCGCGCCTTCGTACGTCCGGTGCGGCCGGAAGACGACGCGCTGTTCCGCGCGTTCTTCGCCCGTGTCAGCGACGAGGACCTGCGCCTGCGCTTCTTCCAGTCGGTGAAGCACTTCAGCCACGAATTCATCGCGCGCCTGACCCAGCTGGACTACGCGCGCTCGATCGCGCTGGTGGCGATTGAACCACGCAGCGGCGAGATGCTCGGTGCGGTGCGCCTGCACGCCGACGCCGATTACCACCGCGGCGAGTACGGCATCCTGATCCGCTCGGACCTGAAGGGCCACGGCATCGGCTGGCGGTTGATGGCGATCATGATCGAGTACGCCAAGTGGCTGGGCCTGGATGTGGTCGAAGGCCAGGTGCTGCGCGAGAACAGCACCATGCTGGCGATGTGCCAGAGCCTGGGCTTCAAGACCAAGCTGGACCCGGACGACCCGACGGTGATGATGGTGACCCTGCCGGTGCAGCAGGTCGAGGTGCCGGCGGCACCGCTGTAGAGTCGAGCTTGCTCGACTGCTTGTCATCCAGGAACAGTCGAGCAAGCTCGACTCTACGACCAGGTTACCGCAACGGTTCCACCACCACCGCCGTGCCGTAGCACAGCACCTCGGTCAGCCCGGTCATCACATCGGTGGCGTCGTAGCGCATGCCGATGATCGCATTGGCGCCCAGTTGCCGTGCGTGCTTGACCATGTCGCGGTAGGTTCCTCGCGGGCCTGTTCGCACAGTTCGGTGTAGATGGTGATGTTGCCGCCGAACAGGGTCTGGATGCCGCCCAGGAAGTTGCCGACGATCGAGCGCGAGCGCACGGTGATGCCACGCACCACGCCGAGGTTGCGCGCAACACGGTAGCCGGGCAGCTCGAAGGCGGTGGTGACCAGCGAATCGTCGAAACGCAGCGCCGGAGGGGAGGGGATGCCGCTGTTGTAGGGGTCTGCCATGGTCGCGTCCGTGTCGTAGAGTCGAGCTTGCTCGACTCTACAACCCAATGACCCGATGCGGCATGGCTCTGTCACTGTACTGGCGCGACAATACCGCCATGACCGACCGCATTCCCTTGCTGCTGCTGCCCGGCCTGCTCAACGATGCCGAGCTGTGGCGCGCGCAGCTGGCCAACCTGGCCGATATTGCCGACTGCACGGTGGGCGACCAGACCCGGGGCGAAACCCTGCAGGCGGTTGCCGAAGACGTGCTGTCGCAGGCACCGGAGCGGTTTGCGCTGGCCGGCTTCTCACTCGGTGGTTTCGTCGCCCAGCAGATCCTGCGTATCGCTCCGGAGCGGGTACTGCAGCTGGCATTGATCGACACCTCGATCCATGCCGATTCGCCCGAGCGCGCCGAACAGCGCCGCAGCCAACGTGCAAGCGTGCGCCTGCCCGGCAAGTTCCACGGCTTCGGTGATGCACTGATGCGCAGCTACATCGATGCCTCGCGGCTGGACGACTATGTGCTGGTTCAGCGCGTGCGCGACATGACCGCACGGCTGGGCGCCGAAGTGTTCCTGCGCCAGAGCGCGCTGGAGCGCCGCGATGGGCATGACGTGCTGGCGAGCTACCGTGATCCGTTGCTGATCGTGTGCGGTGCCAACGATCGCATCACGCCGCTGGCAGTGAGCGAGGAAATGCACGCGCTGGTGCCGCACTCGCAGCTGGTGGTGGTGCCCGATTGCGGGCACCTGGCACCGATGGAAAAGCCGGATGAAGTGAGTGCCGCCATGCGCGGCTGGTTGTTGCAGGACGAGGGATAACCCCGCCTTCGGTAGGTGCCGACCTTGGTCGGCACGTTGTTTCAACGATCGATCACAGGTCAGTGCCGACCAAGGTCGGCACCCACCGATTCGGTGCCGCAAACACGGTCGGGATCAATCCCAGGCCGGGGCGATGCCTTCCGGATTGGCCAGGCGATGGCCGCGGTCGAGCTTGGCGATCTGCGCCATGTCTTCGTCGGTCAGGCGCACGGCCGCCGCTTCGAGGTTGGCCGCCAGGTTGTCGCGCTTGGTGGACGACGGAATGACCGAGAAGCCCTGCTGCAGCGCCCAGGCCAGCGCAACCTGCGCCGGGGTGGCCTGGTGGCGGCCGGCAATGGCCTGGATCACCGGGTCCTTCAGCACTTCGCCATAGGCCAGGCTCATGTAGGCGGTGATGTGGATGCCATTGTCCTGCAGGAACTTCACCAGCAGGCGGTTCTGCAGGTAGGGATGGATCTCGACCTGGTTGGTGGCGATCGCCTCGGCACCGAGGATCTCGATCGCCTTGCGGGTCTGCGCGATGGTGAAGTTGGAGATGCCGATCTCCCGGGCCAGTCCCTGCGCCTTGGCTTCGGCCAGTGCCGGCAGGTATTCCTCCATCGGCACGTCGACCTTGTCGTTCGGCGACGGCCAGTGGATCAGCGCCAGGTCGACGCGGTCGGTGCGCAGTTTTTCCAGGCTGGTGCGCAGGCTGGCCAGCAACGCATCGTGCTTGAACTCGGTGATCCACACCTTGGTGGTCAGGTACAGATCGTCGCGCGGCACACCCGATTCGGCGATGGCCTGGCCGACTTCGGCTTCATTGCCATAGATCTGCGCGGTATCAACGGCGCGGTAGCCGACCTCCAGCGCATTGCGCACCGAGTCGATCACGATCTGGTCCTTCAGGCGGAAGGTACCGAGGCCAAAGGCGGGGACAGTCATGGGAAGCTCCAACGGGGGGAAGGGAGTAGCAGGAGAAGAGGGTAGGGCAGGCACCGTATGCATGCCGGCAACGGTGCATTGCATGGATCAATGCGCGGTGGCGGCAATGCCGTCGGCACGCGGGTCGATACCATCGCGACGGTCGAGGCGACCACTGAGCGCGGTCAGCGCATAGGCGCCAACCACCACCAGCGCACCCAGCCACGGCGTATGCATCAGGCCGATGTGTTCCACCACCAGCCCACCCAGCGAGGCGCCCAGGGCGATGCCGATGTTGAACGCGGCGATGTTCAGGCCCGAGGCCACATCGGTGGCCTGCGGCGCATAGCGCTGCGCCTGCTTGACCACGTAGACCTGCAGGCCTGGCACGTTGCCGAAGGCCACGGCCCCCAGCGCCAGCACCGTCAGCAGCATCAGCACGCTGTTGGAGGCGGTGAAGGTGAGCACGAACAGCACGATGGCCAGCAGCGCGAAGATGCGCTTCAACGCCGGCACCGGGCCCAGGCGGTCGGCGAGTCGACCGCCCCACAGGTTGCCGATTGCCACCGACACGCCGTAGACCAGCAGCACCAGGCTGACCGCATTGGCCGAGAAGCCGGTGACGTCCTGCAGGATCGGCGCGAGGTAGGTGAAGGCCAGGAAGGTGCCGCCGTAACCCAGTGCGGTCATTGCATAGACCAGCAGCAGGCGCGGCTGGCCCAGCACCGCCAGCTGCTGGCGGAAGCTGGCCGGTGCGCTCTGCGGCAGGTTGCGCGGAACGAACAGCAGCGCGCCCAGCAGGGCGATCACGCCGAGGGCGGCCACGGCCAGGAAGGTGGCGCGCCAACCCAGATGCTGTCCGATGAAGGTACCCAGCGGCACACCGGTCACCAGCGCCACGGTGAGCCCGGTGAACATGATGGCGATGGCACTGGCGGCCTTCTCCTTCGGCACCACCGCGGTGGCGATGATCGCGCCGATCGAGAAGAACACGCCGTGCGCCAGGCCGGTGAGGATGCGTGCGGCGATCAGTGAGCTGTAGCCCGGCGCCATGAAGGCGATGACGTTGCCGAGGGTGAACAGCACCATCAGTGCCACCAGCAGGGTCTTGCGCGGCACGCGGCCGGTCAGCGCGGTCAGCACCGGCGCACCGATGGCTACGCCCAGTGCATACAGGGAAACCAGCAGGCCGGCCGAGGGCAGGCTGACCTGCAGGTCGGCGGCAATGGTCGGGATCAGGCCGACGATGACGAATTCGGTGGTGCCGATGGCGAACGCGCCGAGGGTCAACGCCAGCAGGGCGAGGGGAATGCCACGGATCATGACAGGGTCCAGCAGGGGAAGAGGCTGCGCAGTCTGCGCCGCCATCTCTGGCCGAAAAACCGGTCTTCACGCCAATCACTCTTGCCGTACAGTCAATAATGGCGGCATGAAGACGACGCTTGATGAAATGCAGGCCTTCCTGGCGGTGATCGACAGCGGTTCGATCAGCGCCGCCGCCGAGCAGCTGGGGCAGACGCCGTCGGGCGTGAGCCGCGCGCTGGGGCGGCTGGAGGACAAGCTGGGCACCACACTGCTGACCCGCACCACCCGCCGCCTGCACCTGACCGCGGAGGGCGAGGCGTACCGGCGCCATGCGCGCGCGATCATCGATGCGGTGGAGTCGGCCGAGGAACAGATGGCGGCGCGCCGCGAGCGCCCGGCCGGGCGCCTGCGCGTGGACGCGGCAATGCCGTTCGTGCTGCACGTGATCGCGCCACTGGTGGCCGGCTATCGGGAGCGCTACCCGGACGTGCAGCTGGAGTTGAACAGTTCCGACCGCTACATCGACCTGCTGGAACGGCGCACCGACCTGGCGATCCGGATCGGGCCGCTGGCCGATTCCACCCTGCATGCACGGCCGCTGGGCCGCTGCAGGCTGCGGCTGGTGGCCAGCCCGGCCTATCTGGACAGGCTGGGCGAGCCAAGCACGGTCGCCGCGCTGGGCCAGCACACCCTGCTTGGTTTCAACGAGCCGGAATCGCTGAACCGCTGGCCGCTGCCCGGGGAGTCGGAGGGATTGCTGCTGGTGCGACCGGACATCGCAGTGTCCAGTGGCGAGACGCTGCGCCGGCTGGCGGTGGAAGGGGTGGGCATCACCTGCCTGTCCGACTTCGTCACCGATCGCGACCGTGCCGCCGGCACGCTGGTGCCGGTGCTGGCCGCGCAGACGCTGGAGGTGTACCAGCCGATCCATGCGGTGTACTACCGCAACACGGCGGTGTCGGCGCGGATCAGCTCGTTCCTGGATTATCTGGC
>NZ_JAOEDV010000113.1:0-10737 GCF_029837545.1 Stenotrophomonas sp. GD04024
CGATCGGATGATTCGTGCCGACCAAGGTCGGCACCCACCGGAGCGGAAGACGCACACACCCGCGCTAGCGCGTTATCGCGCGTCGGCGCCCCCGCCCAGCACCTTGAACAACGTCACCCGGTTGCCTGCCTCCTGCTGCTGCAGGGCGATCAGGTCCTGCTGCGCGGCATACAGGCTGCGCTGCGCATCCAGCGCCTGCAGGTAGCCGTCCAGCCCGGTGCGGTAGCGCGCATCGGCCAGCGTGAAGCTGCGCTGGCTGGCGGCCACCAGCGCCCGCTGCGCGTCCATCTGCGTGGCCAGGTGATCGCGCACGGCCAGCGCATCGGCCACTTCACTGAAGGCCTGCTGGATCGCCTTCTCGTACTGCGCGATGCCGATGTCCTTGCCGATCTTCGAGGCATCCAGCGACGCCTTCAATGCACCGGCGTGGAAAATCGGTGCGGTGATGCTGGGTGCGAACGACCAGCCGCGGGTGCCGGCCGAGAACAGCGTCGACAATGCGCTGGAGCTGTGGCCGTAGTTGGCGGTCAGGGTCAGCGTCGGGAAGAACGCAGCGCGCGCTGCTCCGATATCGGCATTGGCCGCCTGCAGCGCGTGTTCGGCTGAAAGCACATCCGGGCGCTGCAGCAGCACGCTCGACCGCAGGTTGGCCGGCAACGGTGCCAGCGCCACGCTACCGTCAAGCGCCTGCGCGGTCGGCAGCAGGGCCGGATCCAGCGGCGACCCCACCAACAGCTGCAATGCATCGCGATCCTGCGCCTGCTGGGTCTGCAATTTGGCGAGCGCGCCGCGCGCGGCTTCCACGCTGGTCTGCACCTGCGACAGGTCCAGTCCCGAGGCCAGCCCCTGTGCATGGCGGGCCTCGGTGCGCTGCAGGGTCTGCTGCTGGCTGTCCAGGGTCTGTTGCGTGAATGCCAGCGACTGCCCATCGGCGGCCAGCGCCAGCCAGGCCGTCGCCACTTCGGCCACCAGGCTGGTGCGCGCCGCACGCTGGTTCTCGGCACTGGCCAGCCAGTTCTGCAGCGCCTCGTTGTTCAGGCTGCGGATGCGCCCGAACAGGTCCAGCTCCCAGCTGCTGATACCGACCTGCACGGTATCGGCTTCGGTTAACTGGGTGGCCCCGGTCTCACTGTTGGCATCGCTCACGCGCGAGCGGGTGACGCTGCCACTGGCGTCCACCGAGGGCAGCAGCGCCGCGCGCTGAATGCGGTACTGCGCCCGTTCCTTTTCCACCTGCAGCACCGCCACGCGCAGGTCGCGGTTGTTCTGCAGCGCCAGCGCGATCACCTGCTGCAGGCGCGGCTCCACGAACACCTCGCGCCAGGCCGGCATCGCCAACCCCGAATCGGCCTCGCCTGTTGCAGCATTGCCGAACTGCGCCGGCACCGGCGCCTCGGGGCGCTGGTAGCGCGGCGCCATGCTCACGCAGCCTCCCAGCACGGTGGTCATGGTGGCGGCCGCCAGGGCGCGCAGCAGCATCGGCTTCATGGGCTTGCCTCCGGGGCAGTGGCTTCGGCCGGCGCGCGGCCCGGGAACAGGCGGCGCACCAGCAGGTAGAACAACGGCACGAAGAACATGCCCAGCACCATCGAGGCGACCGTACCGCCGGCCACGCCGGTACCCAGCGAACGGCGCGCGGCCGAGCCGGCACCGGTGGCGAACACCAGCGGCAGCACACCCATCAGGAACGCCAGCGAGGTCATCACGATCGGCCGCAGCCGCAGGTAGACCGCCTGCAGGATCGCCTCGCGGGTACTCTTGCCCTGTTGCTCGAGGATACGCGCGAACTCGACGATCAGGATGCCGTTCTTCGCCGCCAACCCAATCGTGGTCAGCAGGCCGACCTGGAAGTACACGTCGTTGTTGAGGCCGCGCAGGTTCATCATCAGTACCGCACCGAACACGCCCACCGGTACCGCCAGCATCACCGCGAACGGTACCGCCCAGCTTTCATACAGCGCGGCCAGGCACAGGAACACGAACAGCAGCGAGATGGCGTACAGCATCGGCGCCTGGTTGCCCGACAGCTGTTCCTGATAGGCCATGTCCGACCACGCATGGCTGAAGCCTTCCGGCAAGGTGTCGGCCAGGCGCGCGATCTCGGCCATCGCCTCGCCGGAGCTGACACCCGGCGCTGGCTGGCCGGTGATTTCCATCGCCGACACACCGTTGTAGCGCTGCAGCGCAGCCGGTGCGCTGCTCCAGTGCGTGCTGATCAGCGACGACAGCGGCACCATCTGCCCTGCCTGGTTGCGCACGCTCCAGCGCTCGATGTCCTGCGGCTGCATGCGCGCTTCGGCCGTGCCCTGGATGAACACCTTCTTGATGCGACCCTTGTAGATGAAGTTGTTGACGAAATCGCCGCCCAGCGCCGCATTCAAGGTGTCATTGACGTCCTGCGGATTCACGCCCATGGCCTGTGCCTTGGCATCGTCCACCTTCACCGCGTACACCGGCGCGTCCTCCAGGCTGGCGTAGCGCACATTGACCAGCTTCGGATCCCTGGCAGCCTCCTTCAGCAGCGTGTTGCGTGCGGCCACGGCGGCGGCATGGCCGGCACCGCCCTCGTCCTGCAGTTCCAGGGTGAAACCGCCGGCATCGCCGAGGCCGAGGATGGCCGGCGGCGAGGTGATGAACACCTGTGCATCGGGCACGCTGGCCATGGCCGCGGTCAAGCGCGCGGCGATGGTATCGGCATCGTCCTTGCGGTCGTCCCAGTCCTTCAGGCGGATGAAGGCTTGGCCGACGTTCTGGCCGCTGCCGGTGACACTGAAACCAGCGGTGGCCTGGATCGAGAGCACGCTGTCGTCCTTCACTGCGGCGGCACTGAGGCGATCCATCACTGCACGGGTCTGCTCCAGGGTGGACCCGGCCGGCAGCTTCACCAACGCATTGAGCATGCCCTGGTCTTCATCGGGCAGGAACGCACCCGGCAGGTGCCACAGCAGCAAGCCGGTGACCACGCTCAGCACCAGGTAGAACACCACGCCCAGCGTGCGCCGGCCAAGGAAACCATCCACACGGCGACGCAGGCCGTTGGAGGTGCGCTCGAAGCGGTGGTTGAACCAGATGAAGAACTTGCCCAGCAGGCTCGGTTCGCCGCCGTGGTCGCCGTGCGGATGCCCGCCCTTGGGAATCTGGTGCAGGATGCTGCCGCACAGGGCCGGCGTAATGGTCATCGCCACCAGCACCGACAGGATCATCGCCGCAGCAATCGTCACCGAGAACTGCCGATAGATCACGCCGGTGACACCGCTGAAGAACGCCATCGGCAGGAACACTGCAGTCAACACCAGCACGATGCCGACCAGCGCGCCGGTGATCTGGCCCATGGCCTTCAGCGTGGCCGGCTTCGGGGCCAGCCCTTCGAAGGTCATCACCCGCTCCACGTTCTCCACCACCACGATGGCATCGTCCACCAGCAGGCCGATGGCCAGCACCAGCGCGAACATGGTCAGGGTGTTGATGGAATAGCCGAACGCGGCCAGCACGCCGAACGTACCCAGCAGCACCACCGGCACCGCGATGGTCGGGATCAGCGTGGCCCGCCAGTTCTGCAGGAACAGGTACATCACCAGCACCACCAGGATGATCGCCTCGATCAGGGTGATCACCACTTCCTTCAGCGAGATGGTCACGAACGGGGTGGTGGTGAAGGCCACGTGGGCGGTGTAGCCATGCGGCCAGTACTTCTGCAGCTGCTGAAGCCGTGCATCGATGGCCTTGGAGACGGCGATGGCATTGGCACCGGCATTGAGCTCGATGCCCAGCGAGGCTGACGGCTTGCCGTTGAAGGTACTGATGCTGTCGTAGCTCTCCGGCCCCAGGCCGATCGTTGCCACGTCGCCCAGGTGCACGACGCTGCCGTTGGCATCGGCCTTGAGCACCACCTGCGCGAACTGCTCGGGGGTGTGCAGGCGGCTGCGCGCGGTCACGGTCGCGTCCAGCTGCTGGCCCTTCAGTGCCGGCTGGCCCCCCAGCTCACCGGCCGACACGTCGGTGTTCTGCGCCTGCAGTGCGGTCTCGACATCCGACGGCATCAGTGCGTACTGGCGCATCTTTTCCGGGTCCAGCCAGATACGCATGGCGTATTCCTGGCCGATCGGCTGGATGTTGCCAACACCACTGACGCGGCTGATCTGGTCATCGATGCGCGCTTCCATGAAGTTGGCGACATCGAAGTTGTCCATGCTGCCGTCTTCGCTGGTGAACGACAGCACCTCGAAGATCGAACCACTGGACTTGGTGATGGTCAGGCCGTTCTGCTGCACCGCTTGCGGCAGCGTGGCCATCGCGGCCTGCAGCTGGTTCTGCACCTGCACCTGCGCCGTATCCGGATTGGTGCCGGTGGCGAACACCAGGTTGACCTGCGCCGAGCCATCGGAAGCACTGGTGGAGGTCATGTACATCAGGTGGTCCAGGCTCTGCTGGGACTGCTCGATGACCTGGGTGACCGCGTTTTCCACGGTCTGCGACGAAGCGCCGGTGTAGGTGGCGCGGATGGTGATGGTGGGCGGGGCGATCTGCGGGTAGCGGTCCACCGGCAGGATCAGGATCGCAAGCAGGCCGAGCAGGCTGACCGCGATGGCGATCACCCAGGCAAAGATCGGCCGGTCGATGAAGAAACGAACCATGCGCGGCAACCTCAGTGCGACTTTTCGTCGGTGTTGCCGTTCGGGTCGATCGCCGGCATTGCTGCCAGCTGCGCAGGGGTGGCCGCCACCGCCTTCACCTGCTGGCCCAGCGCTACCGCGCTGCCGTTGCTGACGATCACCCGCTCGCCGGCCTTCAGGCCCTGCGTGATCTGCCACTGGTTGCCCACCACCTGGCCGGTGCTGACCCGGCGCTCGATGACGTGGTCCTTGGCGTCGAGCAGGCGCAGCAGCGGCTCGCCGCGCTCATTGCGCACCACCGCCTTCTGCGGCACCAGCAGCGCGCGCGCATCGGTGGCCATCGGCAGCACCGCCTTCAGGTACATGCCCGGCAGCAGCAGGCCATCCGGGTTCGGAATGACCGCGCGCAGCACCACGTTGCCGGTACCCGGATCGACCGCGCTGCCGACGAATTCCAGCGTGCCTTCATGGGCATAGGTGCTGCCATCCTCCAGCACCACCTTCACCTGTGCCTTGCCATCAATGGCCTTCACCAGGCCGGCATCGAGCTGCTTGCGCAGCGCCAGCATCTGCGTGCTGGACTGGGTGACATCCAGGTAAACCGGGTCCAGCCGCTGGATGGTGGTCAGCGCGGCGTCCTGGCCGGCGGCGACCAACGCGCCGGCAGTGACGCTGGAGGTGCCGATACGGCCGTCGATCGGTGCGGTAACCCGCGTGTAGTCAAGGTTGATGCGGGCGGCCTGCAGCGCAGCGCGCGCAGTGATCACATTGGCCTGCGCCTGCTTCAGCGCAGAGGTGGCATCGTCGGCATCCTGCTTGCTGGCCGCGTCCATGCTCACCAGCGCGCGGGTGCGCTCGGCCTTCGGTTGCGCCGACAGCACGGTGGCCTCGGCCTGGGCCAGCTGGCCACGGGCGGTGTCGAAGGCCGCCTGGTACGGTGCCGGGTCGACCTGGTACAGCAGTTGACCGGCCTTGACCTGCTGGCCTTCGGTGAACAGCCGCTGGCGGATCAGTCCACCGATCTGCGGCCGCACCTCGGACACTTCGAACGGCACTGCGCGGCCGGGCAGGGTCTGCTGCAGCGCCAGCGGCTGCGCGCTGGCGGTGATGATGCCCACTTCAGGCGCGGCCGGCGCTTCGGTCCTGCCGGCGGAACAGGCGGCCAGGGCCAGCAGCAGCGGCAGCAGCAGGGGATGGGAAGAACGGGACAGCGGGCGCAGGAGTGACATGGGGGGCGTGGGAGCCTTGCGTTGACCCGGGCACGCTGCCGTGGAACTGTGCAGAGAATATGGAGATTGTGCGACCGGCTCAGCTGGCGCTTGCTTTCAGCGCCGCATGCGCCGCTAATGGCCCCCGCGATGGCGAAGATTCGACTCAAATTCGGCCTGACCGCGAAGACTTTCCTCGCGATCTTCACTGCCTGCCTGCTGGTGCTGGCAGTGAACGGCATTGCCAGCCGCGTGGCGTTCCAGACCGGCTTCCTGGACTACCTCAACGACCAGGGCGACCTGCGCATGCAGCGCCTGATGCCGCACCTGCAGCGCGAATTCCGCGAGCACGGCGGCTGGGACCACCTGCGCGGTGACAGCGATCGCTGGGCGCGGATGCTGCGCCCGGACCTGGCGCATGGGCATGAAGGGCCGGTGCCACCACTGTCCGACCAGACCGGCGTTCCGTCGCGGCTGGGCCTGTTCGATGCACGGCACCGCTACGTGGCAGGCAATCCCGACGCGACCAGCGATGACGAGCCGCACGCGGTGCAGGTGGACGGGCACACGGTGGGCTGGCTGGGCATGGTGCCGTTCCAGACCGTCATCGCCACCAACGACCTGAACTTCTACAACACCCAGATGCGCGCCTGGTGGGTGATCGGCATCTCGCTGCTGCTGGTGACGGTGCTGCTGGCGTGGCTGGTGTCACGCGCGCTGCGCCAGCGCCTGGCCAAGCTCGCGGCGGCCACCCACCGGCTCGCCGCCGGCGACTACGCCACCCGCATCGAGCGCACCAGCGATGACGAGCTGGACGCACTGGTCAACGACTTCAACCGGATGGCGCAGGCGCTGGACGATACCGAGCGCAACCGCCGTGCCTTCATCGCCGACATCTCGCACGAACTGCGTACGCCGTTGGCGGTGGTGCGTGCCGAGCTGGAGGCGATCGAGGACGGCATCCGCCCGCTGGACCGCGCCAATCTTGGTGCCCTGCAGGGCGAGATCCGCCAGCTGGGCAAGCTGATCGACGACCTGCACGACCTGTCGATGACCCAGTCCGGCGGCCTGGCCTATCGTTTCGCCCCGCTGGACCTGGTGGCGCTGCTGCGCAGCGAGCTCAATGGCATGCGCGTGCGCTTCTCCGCAGCGGGGCTGGCACTGGAAGAGACGTTGCCCGCCACACCGCTGCAGGTGTCCGGTGACGAGCGGCGCCTGCAGCAGGTGCTGGCCAACCTGCTGGAGAACGCGCTGCGCTACACCCATGCCGGCGGCCGCGTACTCGTGCAGGCCGCACGGGTGCCTGCCGGCGTACAGCTGATCGTGGAAGACACCGCACCGGGCGTACCGGCGGAAAAATGTGCGCTGCTGTTCGAGCGTTTCTACCGGGTGGAAAGCTCGCGCAATCGTGCCAGCGGTGGCAGCGGACTGGGCCTGGCCATCAGCCACAACATCGTTCTTGCCCACCACGGCCAGATCCACGCCGAGCCCTCGCCGCTGGGTGGGCTGCGCGTGGTCATCACCCTGCCGGAGCCTGCATGAGCACCTCCCCCGCCAGCACATCGCCCGCCGCACCGGCGAAGATTCTCATCGTTGAGGACGAACCGCGCCTGGCCGCCGTGCTGCGCGACTACCTGGCCGCGGCGGGCATGGTCAGCGAATGGGTGGATGATGGCGGCCAGGTGATCGATGCGTTCGCGCGCTACCAGCCCGATCTGGTGCTGCTGGACCTGATGCTGCCGCAGCGCGATGGCGTGGATCTGTGCCGCGAGCTGCGCGCCAGCAGCAACGTGCCGGTGATCATGGTCACCGCGCGGGTGGAGGAGATCGACCGCCTGCTGGGACTGGAGATCGGCGCCGACGACTACATCTGCAAGCCGTTCAGTCCGCGCGAAGTGGTGGCGCGAGTGGTGGCGGTGCTGCGCCGCTACAGGCCGGACCCGGCCGCGCGCACCAACAGCGGCCTCCACATCGACGAACCGGCCGCGCGTGCCACCTGGAACGGCAAGGGCCTGGACCTGACCCCGGTGGAGTACCGCCTGCTGCGCACCCTGCTGGCCACGCCCGGCCGGATCTGGGCCCGCGATGAACTGCTTGACCGCCTCTATCTGGACCACCGCGTGGTGGTCGACCGCACCGTCGACAGCCATGTGCGCAACCTGCGCCGCAAGCTGGCCGATGCCGGCATGGAAGGCGAACCGATCCGATCGGTGTACGGGATGGGTTACAGCTACGAACCGTAACCGGTAGTGCCGGCCGCTGGCCGGCAATCGCGGAAATCCATGAGGTTGCCGGCCAGCGGCCGGCACTACCGGTGCCTCTGCCGCGTATCATCGTCGCGAATGCCCTGCTTTCCGGAGACACCGATGAACCCGCTGCGCCCCTTCCGCGACAAGATGCCCGTCCTCGGCGAGCGCGTGTACATCGATCCGGCCTGCACCGTCATCGGTGACGTGGAGCTGGCCGACGACGTGTCGATCTGGCCGGGCACGGTCATCCGTGGCGACGTCAACTACGTGCGCATCGGTGCGCGCACCAACGTGCAGGACGGCACCATCATCCACGTCAGCCACCACAGCCCCTACAACAAGGCCGGCTACCCGACGCTGATCGGCGAGGGCGTCACCGTCGGCCATGGCTGCATCATCCATGCCTGCACGATCGGTGATTACAGCCTGATCGGCATGGGCGCCTGCATCCTCGACGGGGCCCGGGTGGAGCGCCACGGCTTCGTCGGTGCCGGTGCCGTGATCGGCCCGGGCAAGGTGGTCGGCGAGGGCGAACTGTGGGTCGGCAACCCGGCGCGGCCGGCGCGCACGCTGAGCGACAAGGAGATCGAATCGCTGCATTACTCAGCCGACCATTACGTGCGGCTGAAGGACGAATACCTGGGCTGAGCGGCCAACGCCGCCATGCGGCTCTGCTAAAGTCTGGGCCCGACCAGGATCTGTCGAGACCCCCATGCCTGTGGCTGCCTGCCGGAGAGGACTCCGGCGCCCACATCGAAGGCCATCGCACTGATGGCCGCACCGATGCTCGACACCTACCGCGAGGTGGTGACGCCGGAGGGCGTGCTGCTGCAGTTGCCAGCGGCCGGCCCGCTGCCGCGGGCGATGGCCTGGCTGGTCGATCTTGGCGTGCGCGTCGCCGTGCTGGTGCTGATGTCGATTCCGCTGGCGCTGCTGGACACGTTCGGTTCCGGCCTCTACCTGGTGCTGATGTTCCTGGTCTACTGGGCCTACCCGATCGTCTGCGAGGCGCTGTGGGGCCGCACCCTCGGCAAGCGCGCGCTGGGGCTGCGCGTGCTGTCGCGCGATGGCGCGCCGGTCGGCTGGATGGCATCGATCACCCGCAACCTGCTGCGTACCGTGGACATGCTGCCGTTCGGCTATGCACTGGGCCTGGTCAGCAGCCTGTTCGACCCCCATGGCCGCCGCCTCGGCGACCTGGTCGCCGGCACGGTGGTGGTGCATGCGCCCGCGCTGTACCTGCCGCCGCCGCCGACCATCGACAGCGTACTGGCCCCGCCGCAGCCGCTGCGCCCGGATGAACAGGCGGCGTTGATGGCCTTCGCCGAACGCGCGCCGCGGCTGTCGGCGGCGCGCCAGCAGGAACTGGCCGGAATCGCCGAGCCGCTGACCGGTGCGCAGGGCCAGATCGGCGTGCTGCGCCTGTATGCCATGGCCAATTGGCTGCTGGGGCGGCGATGAAGCAGGAACAGTTCGTCGCCCGCTACCAGCAGGAATGGCAGGACCTGGAGCAGTGGCTGCTGCTGCGTACCGGTGCCTCGCGCCGCGCCCGCCGCAAGGCCAGCGGCCTGGCACTGGATGACACCGCCTTCCCGCAGCGTTACCGGCGCCTGTGCCAGCAGCTGGCGCTGGCCCGCGAGCGCGGCTACAGCCCACAGCTGGTGCAGCGCCTGCAGCAGCTGATGCAGCAGGGCCACAGCGTGCTGTACCGCACGCGGCCAACGCGCTGGCGCGCCGCGCTGGAATTCCTGGTGGCCGACTTCCCGCTGCTGGTCCGCAGCCAGGCGCGCAGCATGTGGGTGGCGCTGGCGATGTTCGCGCTGCCGGCACTGGCCTGCTTCGTGCTGGCCCAGGTCTATCCGGACCTGATCCACATGCTGATGGACAACCGCCAGATCGCCGCGATGGAGCGCATGTACGACCCCGCCGCCGAGCGCCTGGGCCGCGACAGCGGTACCGACTGGATGATGTTCGGCCACTACGTCATGAACAACATCAGCATCGCCCTGCGCACCTTCGCCAGTGGCCTGCTGGCCGGGCTGGGCACGCTGCTCGTGCTGTCCTTCAATGGCGTCACCATCGGTGCGGTGGCGGGCCACCTGCAGCACATCGGCTACGGCGGCCCGTTCTGGCGCTTCGTGGCCGGGCATGGCGCGTTCGAGCTGACCGCCATCGTTATTGCCGGTGGCGCCGGACTGCAGCTGGGCATGAAGCTGCTGGCACCGGGCCGGCGCAGCCGGCTGGATGCGCTGGTCGACGGCGGCCGCATCGGTGCACGGCTGTGCCTCGGCGTAGCCTTCATGCTGCTGGTCGCCGCCTTCATCGAAGCGTTCTGGTCATCGATCGCCGAAGTGCCGGCATGGGGCAAGTTCAGCGTGGCCGGCGTGCTGTGGGCTGGCGTACTGCTGTGGCTGTGGCGTGGCGGACGCGGAGCCGGCGATGCGCATTGACCACCTGGACGTGGTGCTGCGCGCACGCAGCAGCTGGGAAGCCATGGAGCTGGGCAGCGCCCTCGCCCGCCGTCACGCGCGTGCGGTGTGGGGCAGCTGGCTGCTGGCCAGCGCGCCGCTGTTCGTGGTCTTCAACGCACTGGGTTGGTGGCTGGATGCGTTCGGCTGGGCCTGGCTGGCGATGTGGTGGTGCAAGCCGCTGTTCGAACGCGCGCCG
>NZ_JAOEDV010000114.1:0-10725 GCF_029837545.1 Stenotrophomonas sp. GD04024
GGCACCCACCAACGCGCCCCTACCCCGGCAGGTACAGGTCCACGTAGTCGGTCACCGGCATCGCCGCCAGTGCCACCGGGTCCAGCGACGCGGCCAGGATGCGTTGCTGCTGGACGGTCGGGAAACGGTGGGCCAGGTGCCGGCGGAACTTGTCCATCAGCAGCGGGATGCCTTCCTCGCGGCGCCGGGCGTGACCGAGCGGGTACTCCACCAGCACCTCCGGCAGTTCGCTGCCATCGGTGAAACGCACGCTCAGGCCGTTGGCAATGCTGCGCTTGTCCGGGTCAAGGTAATCGGCGCTGAGCCGCGGATCCTCATGGCAGGCCATCTTCGCGCGCAGCGCGTCGATGCGCGGATCGGCGGCAACGTCGTCCTCGTAATCCTCGGCCACCAGCCGCCCATGCAGCAGCGCGATGGCGACCATGTACTGCACGCAGTGGTCACGGTCGGCCGGATTGTGCAGCGGGCCCTGCTTGTCGATGATGCGGATGCAGGCTTCCTGGGTGCGGATCGCGATGTGCGCGATGTCTTCGACCCGGCGCCCCGCCGCGCGCAGCTGCTGGTGCAGCGTGATCGCGGCCTCGACCGCGGTCTGGCCGTGGAACTCGGCCGGGTAGCTGATCTTGAACAGCACGTTCTCCATCACATAGCTGCCCAGCGGCCGCCCCAGCGTCAGCTGCTGGCCATGCATCGACACTGCCTCAAAGCCCCAGGTCGGTGCGCTCAGCACGCTTGGGTAACCCATCTCGCCACTGGCCGCCATCAAGGCGAGGCGCACGCCACGGCTGGTCGCATCGCCCGCCGCCCAGCTCTTGCGCGAGCCAGTGTTGGGCGCATGACGGTAGGTCCGCAGCGCCTGGCCATCGACCCAGGCCAGCGACAGCGCATTGAGCATGCGTTTGCGATCCAGCCCGAGCAGGTGCGCGACCACCGCCGTGGTGGCCACCTTGACCAGCACCACATGGTCCAGCCCGACCCGGTTGAACGAATTCTGCAGCGCCAGCACGCCCTGGATCTCGTGAGCCTTGATCATCGCCAGCAGCACGTCATGCAGGGTCGGCGACGGGCGACGCAGGGCCTGCGCGTTTCGCCCCAGCCAATCGCAGACAGCGAGGATGCCGCCGAGATTGTCCGAGGGATGACCCCATTCGGCGGCCAGCCAGGTGTCGTTGAAATCCAGCCAGCGCACCATCGCGCCGAGGTTGAAGGCGGCCTGCACCGGGTCCAGCACGTAGTGCGTACCCGGCACGCGCGCGCCGTTGACCACGCTGATGCCCGGCACCAGCGGCCCGAGCAGCTTGCTGCAGGCCGGGAAGGACAACGCTTCCAGCCCGCAGCCCAGCGTATCGAGCAGGCAGTGATGCGCGGTCTGGAACGCCAGCGGTGAGTCGATGCGCGCGTCGCGCACGTAGTCGACAATGTCCACCAGCAGCGCATCCCACGCTGCACGTTCGTTGGATGGGGTGGCGTTGCTGGACATCGTCGATCTCCTCGTTGCGGTGCACGGTTGCCCGTGCACCATGCCAACCTTGGTTGGCAGCTACCAGAGCACTATTCGGCCGGCACCCGCACCTTGCCTTCCATCAATACGCGGGCACTGCGGCTCATGATGGCCTTGGTCACCGTCCACTGGCCGTCAACGCGTCCGGCCTGCGCACCCACGCGCAGCGTGCCGGAGGGATGGCCGAAGGTCACCGCCTCGCGTTCACCGCCACCGGCCGCGCGATTGACCAGGGTGCCTGGAATCGCCGCCGCGGTGCCGATCGCCACGGCCGCGGTACCCATCATCGCGTGGTGCAGCTTGCCCATCGACAGCGCACGCGCGTGCAGGTCGATGGCCGAGGCCGCAATGGCCTTGCCGCTGGACGATACGTAGTCCTGTGCCGGCGCCACGAAGGCCACCTTCGGCGTGTGCTGGCGGGTCGCTGCGTCTTCAAGTTTCGAGATCAGGCCCATGCGCAGCGCGCCATGCGCACGGATGGTTTCGAACTTCTGCAATGCTGCCTTGTCTTCGTTGATCGCCGGCTGCAGCTCGGTGCCGGTGTAGCCCAGATCGGCGGCGTTGAGGAAGATCGTCGGAATACCGGCGGTGATCATCGTCACCTCGAAGCTGCCCACGCCGGGTACGTCGAGGGTGTCTACCAGATTGCCGGTGGGGAACATCGCGCCGGCATCGCCGTCGTCGGAGGGATCGATGAATTCGAGCTGGATCTCGGCGGCCGGGAAGGTCACGCCGTCCAGCTCGAAATCACCGGTCTCCTGCACCTGGCCATCGCGCATCGGTACGTGGGCGATGATGGTCTTGCCGATGTTGGCCTGCCAGATGCGCACGGTGCACAGGCCGTCATGCGGCACGCGGGCCGGATCGATCAGGCCGTTGGCAATCGCGAACGGGCCGACCGCGGTGCTGAGATTGCCGCAGTTGCCGCTCCAATCGACGAAGGCGGTTTCGATCGAGACCTGGCCGTACAGGTAGTCGACATCATGGTCCGGCACCGAAGCGGCGGAAATGATCACGCACTTGCTGGTGCTGGAGGTGGCACCGCCCATGCCGTCGGTCTGCTTGCCATACGGATCGGGCGAACCGATCACGCGCATCAGCAGTGCATCGCGTGCGGCGCCCGGCACCTGCGCGGCTTCAGGCAGATCCTGCAGGCGGAAGAACACGCCCTTGCTGGTGCCACCGCGCATGTAGGTGGCGGGAATACGGAGTTGGGGAAGGAAGGTCATGACATTCTCGATAAGGTAAGGAACACGCACTACGCAGGCTGCAACCGCTGTCGCCGACGATCTGCGGCGGAGGCCCCCTGCTGCCAGCGGAACAGATACAGGATGACCAGTTTGGTGCTGCCGCTCACCACGGCCAGCAGCAGCAACGGCCATCCCATCTGCATCCCCATGGCGAAGGCAAACACGATCGTCGACAGGTCCATCAGCAGGATCAACTGACTCATCCGCAGCGACACGGCACCGGTATGGCCATTGCGCAGGATCAGCAGGATCTGATGCGTGTAGCCCTGCGCCAGCAAGGCAGTAATGACCACTATCATCGCGCTGGCGACTACCCTGCCCTCATCCACATGCCGGTCACCCCAGGCCAGCCCGGCCAGTGCGCAGAGCAACAGCAGGGCGGCTGTCAGCACGCTGGTCGCAGCGGAGCGGCTCCGGCGGTCGCGCCATATCTCCACCAGGATGGCCATGACCAGCACCGACGCGAGCAAGCGCGGCCAGACAATGAAGTGATTGAACGGCGTGATGCTGTAGCCATAGACGAAGAAGGAAAGGTAGGCCAGGAAGCTGACCGTGAACTGGTTCAGCGAAAGCACCGCAGTGGCGCTGTCAGCCGCGCCCGCACGTACCCGGCGGCGGCGCACCAGCCGCAACTGCGCGCCCACACCCAACAGGCTCAGCAGGATGAAGGCGGTGTTGACCGTGCCTGCGATGTTGTAGAACGCCGTTCCCATGCAGATGGGGCAACGCCCCTCTCCTCCGTAACTACCGCCATGCGGGCCGGAGCCAGCATGGCGGCAACTCGACACAAGGCAGCCAGCCGCTGCCTTACGCCACCTTGGCGCCTTCCAGGAAGTCCTGGGCGAAGCGCTGCAGCACGCCGCCGGCCTCGTAGATCGCCACTTCCTCATCGCTGTCCAGGCGGCAGGTGACCGGCACGATCACGTCCTGGCCATCGCGGCGGTGGATGACCAGGGTCAGCTCGGCACGCGGAGTACGCTCGCCGACCACGTCGAAGGTCTCGGTGCCGTCGATGCCCAGGGTCAGCCGGGTGGTGCCCGGCTTGAACTCCAGCGGCAGCACGCCCATGCCGATCAGGTTGGTACGGTGAATCCGCTCGAAGCCCTCGGCCACGATCGCTTCCACGCCGGCCAGGCGCACGCCCTTGGCGGCCCAGTCACGCGAGCTGCCCTGGCCGTAATCGGCACCGGCGATGATGATCAGCGGCTGCTTGCGGTCCATGTAGGTTTCGATCGCTTCCCACATGCGCATCACCTTGCCTTCCGGCTCCACGCGCGCCAGCGAGCCCTGCTTCACGCTGCCGTCGTCGTTGCGCACCATCTCGTTGAACAGCTTCGGATTGGCGAACGTGGCGCGCTGCGCGGTCAGGTGGTCGCCACGGTGGGTGGCGTAGGAATTGAAGTCTTCTTCCGGCAGGCCCATCTTCGCCAGGTATTCGCCGGCGGCGCTGGAGGCCATGATCGCGTTGGACGGCGACAGGTGGTCGGTGGTGATGTTGTCCGGCAGCACCGCCAGCGCGCGCATGCCGGCCAGCGTGCGCTCACCGGCCAGTGCCCCCTCCCAGTACGGCGGGCGGCGGATGTAGGTGCTCTGCGGGCGCCAGTCGTACAGCGGGCTGACCGCGGCGCCATGCTCCACGCGCACGTTGAACATCGGGTTGTAGACCTTGCGGAACTGCTCGGGCTTCACCGAAGCCTTCACCACGGCATCGATTTCAGCATCGCTCGGCCAGATGTCCTTCAGGCGCACCTCGTTGCCGTCGGCGTCCACGCCCAGCACGTCCTTCTCGATATCGAAGCGGACGGTACCGGCGATGGCGTAGGCGATCACCAGCGGCGGCGAAGCCAGGAAGGCCTGCTTGGCGTACGGATGGATGCGGCCATCGAAGTTGCGATTGCCCGACAGCACAGCCGTGGCGTACAGGTCACGATCGATGATTTCCTGCTGGATCTTCGGGTCCAGCGCGCCACTCATGCCGTTGCAGGTGGTGCAGGCAAACGCCACGATGCCGAAACCCAGCTGTTCCAGGTCCGGCAGCAGGCCGGACTCTTCCAGGTACAGCTGTACGGCCTTGGAACCCGGCGCCAGCGACGACTTCACCCACGGCTTGCGCTGCAGGCCACGCGCATTGGCATTGCGCGCCAGCAGCGCGGCGGCGATCACGTTGCGCGGATTGGAGGTATTGGTGCAGCTGGTGATGGCCGCGATGATCACCGCGCCATCGGGCATCAGGCCCTGCGCCTGCTCGGCCTTGCCCGCTTCCAGCTTGGCTTCGTCGGCGATGCCGCGCTCGGCCAGCTCGGCAGTGGCCACGCGCTTGTGCGGGTTGGACGGCCCGGCCATGTTACGCACCACGCTGGACAGGTCGAAACGCAGCACGCGCTCGTACTGCGCAGTGGCCAGGTCATCGGCCCACAGGCCGGTGGTGCGCGCGTAGTTTTCCACCAGCGCCACCTGCGATTCCTCGCGGCCGGTCAGGCGCAGGTAATCGATGGTCTGCGCGTCGATGTAGAACATCGCCGCGGTCGCGCCGTACTCGGGGCACATGTTGGAAATGGTGGCGCGGTCACCGATGGTCAGTGCCGCCGCACCCTCGCCGAAGAATTCAAGCCACGCGCCGACCACGCGCTCCTTGCGCAGGAACTCGGTCAGGGCCAGCACCACGTCGGTGGCGGTGATGCCCGGCTGCGGGCGACCACTCAGTTCGACGCCGACGGTATCCGGCAGGCGCATCCACGAGGCGCGGCCGAGCATCACGTTCTCCGCCTCCAGTCCGCCTACACCGATCGCGATCACACCCAGCGCATCCACGTGCGGGGTATGGCTGTCGGTGCCCACGCAGGTATCGGGGAACGCAACACCGTCCTGCACGTAGACCACCGGCGACATCTTCTCCAGGTTGATCTGATGCATGATGCCGTTGCCGGGTGGAATCACGTCCACGTTCTGGAACGCCAGCTTGGTCCAGTTGATGAAGTGGAAACGGTCTTCGTTGCGGCGATCCTCGATGGCGCGGTTCTTCTCGAACGCCTGCGGGTCGTAACCACCACACTCCACCGCCAGCGAGTGATCGACGATCAGCTGCACCGGCACCACCGGATTGACCTTGGCCGGATCACCGCCCTTGTCGGCGATCGCGTCGCGCAGGCCGGCCAGATCGACCAATGCGGTCTGGCCGAGAATGTCATGGCAGACCACGCGGGCCGGGAACCACGGGAAATCGAGGTCGCGGCGGCGCTCGATCAGCTGCTTCAGCGAATCGCTGAGCGTGGCTGGATCGCAGCGGCGCACCAGGTTCTCGGCCAGCACGCGCGAGGTGTACGGCAGGGTGGCATAGGCGCCGGGCTGGATCGCATCGACGGCGGCACGCGCGTCGAAATAGTCCAGCGCGCTGCCGGGAAGGGTCTTGCGGTAATCGGTATTCATGGGCTGGCGGAGTGCTTGAGGCGGGCCGGGTGCCGGCGATGCGGCGGCGAAAGCACCCGGCCGGCATAGGGCCGGCCGGATGGATACAGCAGGTGGATCAGACGCGCTTGTCGATGGCGACGAAGTCGCGGTCTTCCGGGCCGATGTAGTTGGCGCTCGGGCGGATGATCTTGCCGTCGATGCGCTGCTCGACGATGTGCGCGCTCCAGCCGGCGGTGCGGGCGATCACGAACAGGGGGGTGAACATGGCGGTCGGCACGCCCATCATGTGGTAGCTGACGGCGCTGAACCAGTCCAGGTTCGGGAACATC
Source organism: Stenotrophomonas sp. GD04024 (assembly GCF_029837545.1). NCBI lineage: Bacteria > Pseudomonadati > Pseudomonadota > Gammaproteobacteria > Lysobacterales > Lysobacteraceae > Stenotrophomonas > Stenotrophomonas sp. GD04024. The sequence goes on from NZ_JAOEDV010000114.1 coordinate 6,489, forward strand.
TTCTTGATGTCCCACATCACCGATTCCAGGCGCTCGGCGATGTCGTACATCTTCATGCTCGACTGTTCCTCGGACAGCTCGCGGGCCACGTCCTTGATCACCTTGTTGCGCGGATCGGAGACAGTGTAGACCGGGTGGCCGAAACCGATCACCACTTCCTTGCGCTCGACGCGGGCCTTGATGTCTTCCTCGGCCTCATCGGGGTTGTCGTAGCGCTTCTGCACTTCGAACGCCACTTCGTTGGCGCCGCCATGCTTCGGGCCGCGCAGCGCGCCGATGCCACCGCAGATCGCGCTGTACATGTCGCTGCCGGTGCCGGCGATGACGCGGCAGGTGAAGGTCGAGGCGTTGAACTCGTGCTCGGCGTACAGGATCAGCGAGGTGTGCATCGCCTTCACCCACGAATCCTGCGGCTTCTCGCCATGCAGCAGGTGCAGGAAGTGGCCGCCGATCGAGTCATCGTCGGTTTCCACGTCGATGGCGCGGCCGTTGTGGCTCCAGTGGTACCAGTACAGCAGCATCGAACCGAGGCAGGCCATCAGCTTGTCGGCGATGTCACGCGCGCCCGGGTGGTTGTGGTCGTCCTTCTCCGGTGCCACGCAGCCGAGCACCGACACGCCGGTGCGCATCACGTCCATCGGGTGCGCCGACGGCGGCAGTTCCTCCAGCGCGGCCTTGACCGCAGCCGGAATGCCACGCAGCGACTTCAGCTTGGCCTTGTACGAAACCAGCTCGGCGCGGGTCGGCAGCTTGCCGTGCACCAGCAGGTAGGCGATTTCCTCGAACTCGCTGGTGTTGGCCAGGTCCAGGATGTCGTAGCCGCGGTAATGCAGGTCGTTGCCGCTGCGGCCGACGCTGCACAGCGCGGTGTTGCCGGCGGCGGTGCCGGACAGGGCGACGGACTTCTTCGGCTTGAAGGTCGGGGTTGCGGTCGTATCGTTCATGTTTTCCCTCCGAAAACTGATGGTGCAGGGTACTGCTTATTTCTTGGCGGCGAACAGGGCATCGAGCTGCTGCTCGAAGGCGTGGTAGCCGATGCGGTCGTAGAGTTCCTCGCGGGTCTGCATGGTCTCCACCACGTTGCGCTGGTGGCCATCGCGCCGCACCGCCTGGTAGACGTTCTCGGCAGCCTTGTTGGCCGCGCGGAACGCCGACAGCGGGAACAGCTGGATGGCCACGCCGGCCGAAGCCAGTTCATCGCGGCTGAACAGCGGGGTGGCGCCGAACTCGGTGATGTTGGCCAGCACCGGCACCTTCACCGCGTCGACGAAGCGGCGATAGGTCTCCAGGTCGTAGGCGGCCTCGGCGAAGATGCCATCGGCACCGGCCTCGGCGCAGGCGATGGCGCGCTCGATGGCCTTGTCCACGCCGTCCACCTGGATGGCGTCGGTGCGGGCGATCAGGAAGAAGTCCGGATCGGTCTTGGCGTCGGCCGCGGCCTTCACGCGATCGACCATTTCACCCTGCGAGACGATTTCCTTGCCCGGACGGTGGCCGCAGCGCTTGGCGCCGACCTGGTCTTCGATATGGCAGGCCGCGGCGCCGGCCTTGATCAGCGACTTCACGGTGCGCGCGATGTTGAACGCGCTCGGGCCGAAGCCGGTGTCGATGTCGACCATCAGCGGCAGGTCGCAGACGTCGGTGATGCGACGCACGTCCACCAGCACGTCTTCCAGGGTGTTGATGCCCAGGTCCGGCAGGCCCAGCGAGCCGGCGGCAACGCCGCCACCGGACAGGTAGATGGCGCGGAAGCCGGCGCGCTTGGCCAGCAGGGCATGGTTGGCGTTGATCGCGCCGATCACCTGCAGCGGCGATTCGGCAGCCAGCGCCTCACGGAAGCGGGCACCGGCGGAGAAAGGGGCGGAAGCGGTCATGCGGCAATCCAAGTTGGGAACGGGAGAGAAGGCGCAAGCACCATGCCAAGCTGCAAGCGGTTGATTTCAAAGGCATGACCGCATTGCAGCGATGAAACAAATGAAACATTGAAACAGATGTATCATGAAACATCGCTACCCATTACCGCTGCCATGTACCTGCCCCGCTCGCCCCTGCGCCATGCCGATGCCGACCCCGGACGCCCGGTCATCTGGACCGTCAGCGTCTCGCGCCTGACCGGCCTGCTCGGCGATGTCATCCCCGAGTTCGACCGCCGCGCACGCATCGAGCAGATCAACCTGGGCTTCGAGGAAGCGGTGGACGTGATCGGCCAACGCCTGCGCCGCGAGCACTGCGACGTGGTCATCGCCGGCGGCTCCAATGCCGCATGGCTGCGCGGGCGGCTTGAACTGCCACTGGTGCCGATCCAGGCCAACGGCTTCGACCTGATGGAAGCCCTGGCCCGCGCCCGCCGCATCGCCCCGCGCATCGGCCTGGTCACCCACGCCAGCGACGTACCGGTGTTCAGCAACTTCCAGCAGAGTTTCGGCCTGGACATCGAGCACCGCCGCTTCGTTACCCGCGAAGATGCACGTGACTGCATCGCCGACCTGCGCGCCAATGGCATCGAGGTGATCGTCGGCACCGGCATGGCCATCGACCATGCCGAACAGATGGGCCTGCCGGGCGTGCTGCTGTACTCGGCCGATTCGGTGCGCCACGCCTTCGAACATGCGCTGGAACTGACCCAGGCGCTGGCCCGCTCCGGTGGCAGCCGGCCGGCAGCGCGCCGGCGCGCCGCCCCGCGCAGTGATGCGCATGCCCTGCTCGGCGACAGCGATGCGATGGCGCAGGTACGCGCACAGATCGCGCTCTATGCACCACATGACAGCACTGTGCTGGTCACCGGCGAAACCGGCACGGGCAAGGAGCTGGTGGCACGCCAGCTGCACGCAGCCAGCGGCCGTCGTGGCCGCTTCGTGGCGCTGAACTGCGGCGCGATCAGCGAATCGCTGCTGGAAGCCGAGCTGTTCGGCTACAGCGATGGCGCCTTTACCGGCGCACGCCGTGGTGGCCGCGTTGGCCTGGTCGAAGCGGCCGACGGTGGCACCCTGTTCCTGGATGAGATCGGCGAACTGCCACTACCGCTGCAGACGCGCCTGCTGCGGGTGCTGGAAGAACGCGAAGTGCTGCGCGTGGGCGCCACCGAACCGACCCCGGTGGACCTGCGCGTGGTCGCTGCCACGCTGCAGTCACTGGAACAACGCGCCGCCGCCGGAAGTTTCCGCCGCGACCTGTATTACCGCCTGGCTGCGCTGCGCATCGCACTGCCCGCGCTGCGTGCGCGGCGTACGGACATCGCGCTGCTGGCCCGGCACTTCTTCCGCCAGCTTCGCGGCATCGACGCGCCGCTGGACGAGGCTGCAATGACCACACTGACCAACGCCGAATGGCCCGGCAACGTGCGAGAGCTTCGCAACCTGGTGGATCGCCTGCGCATCCACTGGCAGCCGGGCGAAGAATTGATCAACACCGCGCGGTTGATGCAGCTGGCACCGGAGCTGATGCGCGAGGGCACCCCTGCCATGCCGGTGGAAAGCAACGGCAAGCGGCCCCCGCGTGCGCAGCTGGAAGCCGTGCTGCAGGAACACCGCAATGACCGCGAAGGCATGGCGCAGGCGCTGGGCGTGTCACGCACCACGCTATGGCGCTGGCTGCGCGCGGAGGGGCTGTAGAGTCGAGCTTGCTCGACTAGAGAAAATCAGCCGAGCATGGCTCGGCCCCACAGAAAAGCAGTCGAGCAAGCTCGACTCTACAGATTGCGCGAGCGCGCCCAGCGTGCCTCGACGGCGAAGCGGCCACTACCCACTGCCGCTACCCAAAGCAACAGCACGCCTAGTGGCACTTCGCTCAGGTAGAAGAACCAGCTCAGCCAGTCCGGCACGCTCAGTCCTGCCGGAATGCGTGCAATGCCATCAGTCAGCGCCGCCACCGCGCAGATCGCGGCCAGCAGCAGGGCAGACGGGCGACTGAGCAGGCCCAACACCAGCAGTCCACCCGCAATCCACTCAATCGCGCCGAGCACCGGCGCACTGAACGCCGGGAACGGAATGCCGGCATCGACCAGCGTATGCACCATGCGCTCGCGCCCGGCCTCGGTGAACACCTTGTTCCAGCCGGAGACGCAGAACATGACCCCGGCGACGATACGGGCCAGCAGCAGCAGGGACGCTTCCACGCCACGGCGCGGTGATGGCACGGCAAACAGGCAACGCCAGGAGGGCATGGCAACTCCGGATGTCGAGGGAATCGATCGCAGTGTGCCGGTTGGCAGCCTGCTCGCAGATGAAGCGGGCCAGTC
>NZ_JAOEDV010000115.1:0-10605 GCF_029837545.1 Stenotrophomonas sp. GD04024
CAAGCGGGGCGGCACGGCAGTCAGGCGTTGCGCACCGCCAGCAACTCGCCATTGCCCACCGGCACCAGGCTGGTGCTGAACGCCTCGTCGGCAGCCAACAGGGCGCGCAGCGGTTCCATCTGCGCGGCGTGCGAGATCGCGTTGTCCACCACCAGCAGGCCACCGGGCCGCAGCACGCGCCGCAACTGCGGCCACCAGCCGGCGTACTGTTCGCGGTCCGAATCGAGGAACAGCAGATCGAGGCTGGCCTCGGCGGCCTGCGCAAGCCACTGCCCGGCATCGGCGTGGACCAGCGTGATGCGCCCTGCCAGGCCACTGCGCGCGAACGTCGCTTGCGCCATCGCCACCTTTTCTTCGGCGCACTCCAGCGTAGTCACGTGGCCGTTGATGGCGGCGGCGGCTTCGGCCAGCCAGAGCGTGGAGTAGCCGTTGGAGGTACCGATTTCCAGCACCCGACGAGTGTTGCCGAAGCGCACCAGCACCGACAGGAATTCACCGGTGTCGCGCGTGATATTGAGCATGCGGCGGCCACGCTCGCTTTCGCGTGCGTCGTTGTCGGCGCCGAAGCGGGCCAGTTCGTCCTTGAGTGCCTGCAGCATGGGGCCTACTTCCACCACGCGCGCAGCAGCGCCACTGCGCCGAGCGCCCCGGACAGCCAGCTCCACGCCGGCACGTCGCCCCAGTACCAGCCCGGCGGTTGCAGCACGTACATCAGCGCCGCGATGGCCAGCAGGCCAACGCCGGTGATCGCACCCACCGCGCGTTTCTGCAGGCGCTGCAGGCTGGCATCGAGCGCCACCAGATCGCGCGAGCGCATCGCCAGTTCATGGCGGCCTTCCACCTGCTGGGTCAGCCAGGCGTGTACCAGGCGCGGCATGTCCGGCGCATGGGTCATGATTTCCGGCAGGCGCTTGCCGATCTCGCGCACCACCCGGCGCGGGCTGTAGCGCTCGCGCAGGATCTTCGCCAGCACCGGCTTGGCCACTGCCCAGATGTCGATCTGCGGATCGAGCTGGCGGCCGACACCTTCGATGTTCAGCAGGGTCTTCTGCAGCAGGATCAGCTGCGGCTGCAGGGTCAGCTGGTAGCGCTGGGCCACGCGGAACAGCTTCATCAGCACTTCGGCCAGCGAAATCTGCGACAGCGGGCGGGTGAAGTAGGGTTCGCACACCGAACGCACGGCCGCTTCCAGATCATCGATGCGCACGTGGTCCGGCATCCAGCGTGCCTGCACGTGCAGTTCGGCGATGCGGCGGTAATCGCGGTTGAAGATGGCCATGAAGTTCTCGGCCAGGTAGTACTGATCTTCCTGCGAGAGCTGGCCCATGATGCCGAAGTCCAGCGCGATGAAGCGCGGGTTGGCACGGCGCGCCGGATCGGTATCGACCCAGATGTTGCCGGCGTGCGCATCGGCATGGAAGAAATTGTCGCGGAATACCTGGGTGTAGAACACCCGCACGCCCTTGGCGGCCAGCGCCTTGCGGTCGATGCCGGCCTTGTCCAGCGCGGCGATGTCATCGGACGGAATGCCCCATACGCGTTCCAGGGTCAGCGCACGCTCGGCGGTGTGGCTCCAGATCACTTCCGGTACGTACAGATCGTCGCTGTTTTCCCAGAAGCGGCGCAGCACGCTGGCATTGGCGCCTTCGCGCTGCAGGTCCAGTTCGGCAGCCAGGGTGTTCTCGACTTCGGCCACCACTTCACGCGGGCGGATCTTGTCGGCACGTGGATGGGTGCGCTCGACCAGCGCGGCCAGCGAGTTGAGCAGGGCGATGTCGGCGTCGATCTGCTTCTCGATGCCTGGGCGCAGCACCTTGACCACCACCTGGCGGCCGTCGGCGAGCGTCGCTGCGTGCACCTGCGCGATCGAGGCCGAAGCCAGCGGTTCGGTGTCGAAGCTGGCAAACGCCTCGCTCACCGGCAGGCCGAGTGCTTCCTCGACGATGCGGCGCGCGGTATCGCCATCGAACGGCTTGACCCGGTCCTGCAGCAGGGTCAGCTCGTTGGCCACGTCCGGCGGTACCAGGTCGCGGCGGGTCGACAGGATCTGGCCGAACTTGACGAAGATCGGGCCCAGGTCCTGCAACGCCAGGCGCAGGCGAGCGCCGCGCGATTGTGCGGCAATATCGGCCGAAGCGCGCGGCACGAACGGCTTGGCCAGGCGCAGCCAGCGCTCGGCCGGCGTGTCCTGCAGCAGATCGTCGAGGCGGTAACGCAGGATCACCCGGCCGATGCGGCTGGCCCGCAGCACGGCCTTCATGCGGCACCCCGCAGGCGCTGGACGCGCGCGCCCAGGCGCTCGACGTCATCGCGCAGCACGTCCACGTCGTCATGGAAGGCATCCAGCTCGGCACGCGGCACCACATCACGCGATTCCTCGGTGATGAATTCGGCTGCGCTGTGGGCCAGGTCGATCGCGCCCTGGCGTGCGTGCTGCAGCGCGCTGCGCAGGGTGTTGGCGACCTGCACGCCCAGCACCTCGCCGAATACGCTGACGAACGGCTGCTGCCAGTCCGGATCGAAGCCCTTGGCCAGCTGCTGCAGGCGGCGCGCCAATTCGGCGTCGCCGGCTACGCGCACGCGGCCCTTGCCGGTGCTGTCGGCGCGGCGCGCGTTGGCCAGCAGTGGCAACTGCGCCAGCACGCCGGCCAGGCTGCTGCGCACTGCCAGATCGGCTTCCTGCGTGTCGACCGGGCCAACCCGCAGCTGATCGCCCTCGACGCTGATGCGCATCGCCAGCGAAGGCGCTTCCAGGGTCAGGTCGATATGCCGGCCGTCGAGGCTGGCCAGCGCATGGCGGGTATCCGGATCCAGCGCGAGGGCGCGGTTCAGGGCGATCTGCAGGGCGCGGCCGGCGACCGGCTTGAGGGACTTGAGCAGGGAGAGAGCCATGTGCGCATTCTACCTGCGTGGGTGGGGGGCTTGGGCCGGGCTGCCGCCCGGCACCCGCAGAGGCAACGACAACGGCAATAGCCGAAGCGACAGCAACAGCGGGCATTCCGTGGGTTGGCGGGGTGGGTCCGGTTGCGGGGGACGCCGTAAACCCCCCTCCGGGGTCCGGCCCAGCCGCTGGCGGCTGTGCGTTCGGGCGCTTGCGAAGCAGTGCTTCGCAAGCGAAGCGCCCTCACCCTTGGGGGCTTGGCCGCGGCATCCATGCCGCGGACACCCCCGCAACCGGACCCACCCCGCCTTCGACAGGTTCCTGCTGGTGTGGGTGGGTGTCGACCTTGGTCGACACGGTAGATCCACGCCATGCGTGGATGGATATCCGGTTCATCTGTGCCTCACCTGGGTGGCAGCGGAAGGTTCATGCTTTACGGCCACGCAACGCACAGGACATCGCAACACCATGGCACGGACCCGGGTCGGCATCATCTTCGGGGGCAGGTCCTCCGAGCACGAAGTTTCGCTGCAGTCGGCGAAGAACATCCTCGATGCCCTCGACCGCGAGCGCTTCGAGCCGGTGCTGGTCGGCATCGACAAGCAGGGCCAGTGGCATCTGAGCCAGCCGGACACCTTCCTGCTCAATGCCGATGATCCGTCGCGCATCGCGCTGCATCGTTCCGGGCAGTCGCTGGCGGTCCTTCCCGGCACGGAGCAGGCGCAGCTGCAGCAGCAGCCGTCCGATGCGGCCAGCGTGCTGGGCCAGATCGACGTGGTGCTGCCGATCGTGCATGGACCGCTGGGCGAGGACGGTGCGCTACAGGGCCTGCTGCGCATGGCCAACCTGCCCTTCGTGGGTTCGCCGGTGCTGGGCTCGGCGGTGGCGATGGACAAGGACGTGACCAAGCGCCTGCTGCGCGATGCCGGACTGCAGGTAGCGCCGTGGCTGTGCATCCGTCGCCATCAGGCGGCGGCTGTCGATGTCGAGGCGGTGATCGCCCAGCTTGGCCTGCCCCTGTTCGTGAAGCCGGCCAACCAGGGTTCATCGGTCGGCGTAAGCAAGGTCAAGGAGGCGGCCGGCTTTGCCGAGGCGCTGGAACTGGCGTTGCGCTATGACCACAAGGTACTGGTGGAGTCGGCGGTGGTCGGCCGCGAGATCGAGTGCGCGGTGCTGGGCAACGCGCGACCGCAGGCCAGCCTGTGCGGCGAGGTGGTGGTGCACGACGAGTTCTATGCGTACGACACCAAGTACATCAACGATGGCGGTGCCGACGTGGTGGTACCGGCGGCCATCGACGCTGCCACCCAGGCGCGCATCCAGCAGATCGCGCTGCAGGCCTACCAGGCGCTGGAGTGTGCCGGCATGGCGCGCGTGGATGTGTTCCTCACCGCAGACGGCGAGATCGTCATCAACGAGGTCAACACGCTGCCGGGCTTCACCCGCATCAGCATGTACCCGAAGTTGTGGGGTGCCAGCGGCGTGGACTACACCAGCCTGATCACGCGGCTGATTGAACTTGCGCTGGAGCGCCATGGGGCAGACAGGCAGCTTCTGTAGCGTCGAGCCATGCTCGACGAAGGGCGTGCCGACCAACGGGCGGCACCCACCGGAGAAAACAGTGCCGGCCAGCGGCCGGCACTACCCTGCGGTCTTCTACCCGCGCTTGCGGAACATCGAGATCACCGCCAGTACCAGGAACACAACAAACAGGATCCAGGCGATGTTGCTGGCGGCACCGGCAATGCCGGAGAAACCGAGCACGGCGGCGATGATGGCGATGACAAAGAAAATGACGGCGTAATGCAGCATGGCGCTCCTCGCAGATGTCCGGGCCGTTGGATGGCGTGGGTCCATCCTCCCGATCTGGCGGTGTGCAACCGGTGATGGCGATCTATGCGGCAGATGAAGCCTTCAGCCTGCGCAGCCCTTCTTCGATGCTGACCTGCGGCACGTAGCCGAAATCGCGACGTGCCGGCTCCATGCTGTACCAGTGCGGCGTACACAGCTGCTCGGCCAGGAAACGGGTCAACGGCGGTTCGCCACGCAGGCGCAGCAACGGCCACAGCCGCTCGCAGACCGCACCGATGCGATAGGCGGTCCTGAAGCTGATCGCCTTGTCCACCGTCGGCGCCCCCACGGCGGCCAGCAGCTTGTTGACCAGCTCGCGCATCGGCAGCGGTTCGCCGTTGGAGATGAAGTACGCCTTGCCGGCGCAGGCCGCGCCCGGTGCCAGGGCTTCGAAGGCGAGGAAGTGCGCCAGCGCGGCGTTGTCGATGTAGGTGGTATCGACCTTGTTGTTGCCATCGCCCACCAGGCGCAGGCGACCCTGCCGTGCACGCTCGGCCAGGCGCGGCACCAGCTGCTGGTCGCCCGGCCCCCAGATCAGGCGCGGGCGCAGCGCTACCGTCGCCAGCGTCGCATCGTTGGCGGCCAGCACGCGTTGCTCGGCAATCGCCTTGGTCGCCGCATACGGCGCCTGGAAATCCTCGCCATACGGCACCTCGTCGGCGCCGAGGCCTTCCACCGGATGGGTGGCACGGTGGGTCACGCTGGGCGTGGAGGTGTAGACCAGCCGGCTGATGCCATGCGCGCGGCACGCGGCGATGACGTTGTCGGTGCCGACCACGTTGGCCTGGTGGTAGCTGTCATAGCTGCCCCAGGCGCCAGCCTTGGCGCCGTTGTGGAACACCGCATCGACGCCAGCCACCGCATGCAGCACCGCCTGCGCATCGGCCAGGTCGCCACGGATCTGGCCCACGCCCATCGCCTGTAGTTCCGGGTAGTGGCTGCGGTTGAACGCCAGCACCTGGTGGCCGCGTTCGACCAGCCCGCGGCACAGCGCCTGGCCAAGGAAACCACCCCCACCAGTGACCAGGATCTTCATGCGCGCTTCTCCAGTTCGGCGCTGGCCCAGACGGCGAGCTTCTCGCGGCCGATCTTGGCGTTGTGACGGATATCGACCGGGAAGGCCGGATGCACCAGGAAGTGCTGCAGGCCGGCCTCAGGCACGCGGGCTGCTGCGTGAGCGCGCAGTGCTTCCTGCAGTGCCGGGCTGTCGGACTGGCCACGCTGCAGTTCCACGCACAGCACCGGCACCTGCGCACCTGCGGCGCCAACACCGACCAGCGCGCTGCGCGCCACGCCGGCGACGGTGTTGAACACCGGCTCGACCTGCTCGGTGTACAGCGGCCCGCGTGCGGTTTCCACGCGCTGCGTCTTGCGCCCGCAGAACCACAGGCGGCCCTGTGCATCGAAGTACCCCACGTCGCCCATGCGGTGCACGATGCGGATGCTGCCATCGGCCAGGGTTTCGCTGATCTTCGCTGCCGCGGTCGCCTGCGGGCGGTTGAAATAGCTGTCGGTGGTGGTCGGCCCGGCCACGGTGATCTCGCCCACCTCGCCGGTGGCCAGCACGCGTGCCTGCCCCCAGTCCGGCAGCGGGGCATCATCGATGGCGATGATGCGCACCTCGTTCGGCTCCACCACGCTGCCCACGCAGGTGCCGGCGCCGGCCTCGGTGGCGGCGCGGGTGCGCTCCAGCTCGCGGCCTTCAACCACGGCCACCGGCAGGCACTCGGTGGCGCCATACGGGGTCCAGAACTGCGCATCGGCCGGCAACAGGCGGCGGATGGTGGCAACCACGTCCGGCGGCACCGGCGCACCGGCCGACGTCACCCGGGTCACGGTCGGCAGCGGGCGGCCATGCCTGGCCAGCACGCGCATGAGGGCCGGTGAACCGAACAGCTGGGTCACGCCGAAGCGCTGGATAGCGTCGTGCAGGCGCGCCGGATCGGCCTGTGCCGGCCGCGTCGGGTCCATGTCCGGGATCACCGAGGTCAAGCCCAGGGCCGGATCGAACAGCGCAAACGGCGGGAAGGTCGGCAGGTCCACCCCACCGGCTTCCATGCCGAACGCGCTGCCCAGCAGCTGGATCTGGCCGACGAAGTGGCGGTGACGGTAGACCACGCCCTTGGGCACGCCGGTGGAGCCGCTGGTGAACAGGATCGCCGCCATGTCCTCGCCATCGGTGCCGGCCAGCATCGGCCCACCATTGGCGCCTGCGCGCTCGAGTGCGGCCAGGGTGGTTCCGCCCCAGCCGAGGCGGCGGCCGACAGTGACCAGGCGGGTGGCCGAAGGCGCCCAGCGCAGCGCCAGCCGCGCCACATGCGCCAGCGGGATACCGATGAAGGCCTCCGGCTGCGCCTCGTCCAGGCACTGCTTCAGCGCGCGCCTGTCGATGCCCGGGTCGACCAGCACCGGCACCGCGCCCAGCTTGAACAGCGCGAACATCAGCAGGAAGAACTCCGGCGACGGCCGCACCATCACCACCGTGCGCACGCCGCGGCCGATGCCGTAGCCGGCCAGGCCGGCCGCCATGGCATCGCTGCGCGCGTCCAGCTGGCGGTAGTCCAGGGTCACGTCATAGGCCGCCATGCCATTGCCGGCACCGCGACGGCCGGGGCAGCGGATGGCGATCTGGTCGGGGCGTTCGCGAGCCAGTTCAGGCAGGCGGGCCGCAATGTTGCAGGGTCCGTTCATCCGTTCATTGTCGCCGCTTACGGAATTTCTTGCGCGGCGGCCCACTTCGTGGAAAATCCGCACCCTCGTTCCTGATTCCGACTGCCGCCCGAGGCGGCTTGCCCATGCAACATCCCTGCATGACCTGCGGCGCCTGCTGCACCCAATACCGCGTGGCCTTCCACTGGATGGAATCGGACGAGGTCACCCCCGGCGGCGTGCCGCACCAGCTCACCGAGGTGCTCGACCCGCATCGCCTGTGCATGCGCGGCACCCACTCCAAGCCGGTGCGCTGCGTGGCGCTGGATGCGCAGATCGGCGTGTATTCACGCTGCACCATCCACCCCAACCGGCCCAGCGTGTGCCGCGAGGTGGATGCGTCGTGGGAGTACGGCAAGGCCAGCCCGCAGTGCGACAAGGCGCGCATCGCCTATGGCCTGGATCCGCTGACGCTGGCCGACTGGCGCTGGCGCGACGAGGCCGGGAACGATGACGGCCATCCGGACGACAACGGCAACAGCCCGTCCTCACCACCGCAGGCACCGGTGGCCGCGTAGTGGTAGTGCCGGCCGCTGGCCGGCAAGCGCGCTATGCGCGCCGGGTTCATGACGTTGCCGGCCAGCGGCCGGCACTACCAGGATCCGACCCGGGAACCGATCAGATCGGGTTGTTGTCGAGGAACGCGCGGATTTCCGGCACCAGCACGTCGTGCTTGTCTTCCAGCACGTAATGGCCGGCATCCTCGAAGGCATGCACCTGGGCCAGCGGCAGCGCGGCCTGGAAGCCCTTCAGGAAATGATGGTCGAACACGAAATCGCGCAGGCCCCAGCCGAGGAAGGCCGGGCGGTCGGCGAACGACGGCAGCGCCTTGCCGGCGCGCTCCAGCAGCGACCAGGCCTTGTCGGCCGGTGACAGCGGGATGTCCTGCATGAAGCGGATGGTGCTGATGCGGTTGGCGTAGCTGTTGTACGGCGACACATAGGCACGGCGCACATCGGCCGGCATCTTCCGTTCCACGCCCAGCCACGATGCGCCGGATGAGAACGCGTTGAAGGTGCGGATGATCCACTCACCGATCTTCCAGTGGCGGCCCAGCGCGATCTGCCACGGCATCTTCTTCGCCGCCGGCATCGGGAACGCAGCCGTGTTGAGCACCACCAGGCGCTTCACCTGGTCATGGTGCGACAGCGCCCAGCCGAAACCGATCATGCCGCCCCAGTCGTGCACGGCCAGGGTCACCGGGCCGGTGATGCCCAGGTGCTTCAGCAGCGCATCGAGGTCGTCCACGCGCGACTGCAGGGTGTATTCGTAGCGGCTGTCGTCCGGCTTGTCCGACAGGCCCATGCCGATGTGGTCCGGCACGATGCAGCGGTACTTGTCCGACAGGCCGGCCACCAGCGTGCGCCAGTAGTAGCTCCACGACGGATTGCCGTGCACCATCACCACCACTTCGCCGTCGCGCGGGCCTTCGTCGAGATAGTTCATCGACAGGCCGGGGCGCACGTCGAAACGCTGCGGGTGGGCGGGGTAACCGGGAAGATCGCGCATGCGGAGCACCTAGGGAGAATCGCGGCGCGGTATAGAGCCGAGCCGATGTTCGGCTGCTCTCCGGTCCGCTGCGGAAGAGCCGCGCTGCGCGCGTGAGCCGAGCATGGCTCGGCTCTACAGGAGGTCGGGCAGCGGGCTGCTTACCAGACCACTTCAGCCATCGAGCAGTTCAGGCCCGAGCCGATGCCCAGAAGCGCGATGCGATCGCCCTTCTTCAGCTTGCCCAGCTGCTTGAGCTTGCTCAGCACGATCGGTACCGAGGCCGGACCGATGTTGCCGTGCTCGCCGAAGATGGTCATGACCTTCTTCGGGTCGATGCCGAAGTTCTTGATGAACGCAGCGGTGTGCGGCTGGCTGACCTGGTGGATCACGAACTGGTCCAGCTCTTCCACGGCCCAGCCCAAGGCGATCTTGGCGGCGGTGAAGGTCTTCTGGGCCAGCTTGATGCCTTCGATCAGCAGCAGGCGGGTATCGGTGACCATGCGGTCCAGGTTGCCCAGGCACAGCTGGTTCCACTCGGTGGCCGAGCGGGTCACGCCGCCCTTGTAGCGCGGGGCGTCCGGCACCAGCTCCGAGCGCGCCATCACCATCGCGGCGGCGCCCGAACCGGTGGTCAGCGCGGCCAGTTCGTTGCGGAAGTCGTCGGCGGTGACGTCCGGGGCGGTCATGCGCTCCAGGGTCTTCTCGTACACCAGGTTGGCGGTTTCGCCATCCACCACCAGCGCGTAGTCGATGTCGCCGCGCTCGATCATGCGCGCGGCGATATCCATGCCGTTGATGAAGGCCAGGCAGGCATTGGCAACGTCGAAGGTCATGCACTCGTCGCTGACGCCAAGGTTGCCCGAGACGATCGACGCCGTGGACGGCTCCAGGTAATCGCGGCTGACCGAGGTGTTGACCAGCAGGCCGACCTGGGTCGCGGTGATGCCCGCGTCTTCCAGTGCCTTGCGCCCGGCCATGGTGGCCGCATCGGAGGCCAGCACGCCGTTGTCCCACAGGCGGCGCGCGTGGATGCCGGCGATGTCGCCGAGCACGTCGGTGCGGATACCCAGGCGGTCCAGCGTCGGCTGCAGCCGCTCGTTGATTTCCTTGGTCGTCAGCGTATGCGGCGCGTCGACGTGTGCCAGGCCGGCGATCGAGACATTCTTGAAGAGCATCGAGGTTAGCGCCAAGGCTCAGGCAAAAGGGGGCGCTATTCTATAACTCCCGGGCTTTCACCGCATCTTTACGAATTCAGCCTTGCCCGTATGGTGAAGCGTTCAGCGCGGCGGGCACTGGAACGCGGCGAAGCGCTGGCTGCCGTCGGCGGGGGCCGCTGCGGCCTGCACGGCGTTGGCGCCGGCACTCGGGGCCTCGTTGCGGGCCAGGGTTTCCAGCTCTTCCTGCACGCGCAGCGGGTTGCGGTTGTAGAAGCCGACCTTGCTCTTCACGGTGACCACCACCTCGCCCTTGGCGATGCAGCCGGCCGGAACCGGGCCTGCCGGCAGCACGCGGGTCGCCTTGCCGGCCGGTTCGATCGGCACCCAGGTGCAGGCAGTGACGGTGAGCAGCAGGGAGGAAAGCAGCAGAACGCGCATGGGCAGATCCTGGAAGGGTATGGGGGGGATTCTGCCTGAACAGCCTGAATCGGGGGTAGCCGGGCTCGGGGTCGGATC
>NZ_JAOEDV010000116.1:0-10419 GCF_029837545.1 Stenotrophomonas sp. GD04024
GCGTCTTCCTTGCCGTGCTTGGCGGTGACGATCGCGTCGTCGTGGTCCTTGCCCAGCGCCAGGGCCGGGATTTCCACGCCCTTCGGCAGCTTGATGTTGGACAGGTACACCACGTCGCCAGCGGCCAGGTCGGCCAGGTCGACTTCGATCGACTCCGGCAGGTCCTTCGGCAGGCAGCTGATGGTCACTTCCTTCAGTTCGTGGGTGACCACGACGTCGGCAGCCTTGCCGGCCGGCGAGGTGTCTTCGTTGATGAAGTGCAGCGGGACCGAAGCGGTCAGGGCTTCGTTCTCGTTCACGCGCTGGAAGTCCAGGTGCATGATCAGCTGCTTGTACGGGTGGCGCTGCATGTCACGCAGCAGGACCTTCTGCACCTGGCCGTCCAGGTTCAGGTCCAGGATCGAGGCATAGAACCACTCGTTCTGCTGGGCCAGCCAGATTTCGTTGTGGTCCAGGCTGATGGCGACCGGCTCGGCGTTGCCGCCGTACACGATGGCCGGGATCACACCGGCGTGACGCAGGCGGCGGCTCGCACCCTTACGCTGCAGTTCACGCTTGGTGACCTTGATTTCATGGGTCTTCGACATTTTCGACTACTCAGGTTGTTGCCGCGCCTTGCGGCGTGGCGGTTGAAGATGCTTCCGCGACCAGAAGCATCCGGGACATGCCCCCACCGTTGCCGGCAGGGGCGAAAAACTCAATCGACGTACAGCGAGCTGACCGACTCGCCGAAGGCGATGCGGCGCATCGTTTCGGCCAGCATTTCCGCCACGCTCAGCTGGCGGATCTTGCTGCACACCCGCGCTGCGTCCTTCAGCGGGATGGTGTCGGTCACCACCAGCTCGTCGAGCTGGGAATTGGTGATGTTGTCCACCGCCGGGCCCGACAGCACCGCGTGGGTGCAGTAGGCGGCCACCTTGAGCGCACCGCGCGCCTTGAGGGCAGCGGCAGCGGCGCACAGGGTGCCGGCGGTATCGACGATGTCATCGACCATCACGCAGGTCTTGCCTTCAACGTCACCGATGATGTTCATCACGGTGGAGACGTTGGCGCGCGGACGGCGCTTGTCGATGATCGCCAGGTCGGCGTCATCCAGGCGCTTGGCCACCGCACGGGCACGGACCACGCCGCCCACGTCCGGCGACACAACGATCAGGTTCTCGGTGCCGTAGGCGCGCCAGATGTCGGCCAGCAGCAGCGGGGACGCATACACGTTGTCGACCGGAATATCGAAGAAGCCCTGGATCTGGTCGGCGTGCAGGTCGACGGTCAGCACACGATCAGCGCCAGCGGTGCTGAACATCTTGGCCGCCAGCTTGGCGGTGATCGGCACGCGCGAGGAACGCATGCGGCGATCCTGGCGCGAGTAGCCGAAGTACGGCACCACCGCGGTCACGCTGGCCACCGATGCGCGCTTGAGCGCGTCGATCAGCACCAGCAGTTCCATCAGGTTTTCCGCGCTCGGCGCGCAGGTCGGCTGGATCACGAACACGTCCTGCTTGCGGACGTTCTCTTCGATCTCAACCTGCACTTCACCATCGGAGAAGTGCGAGACCAGCGCCTTGCCCGGGCGAACCCCCAGTTCCTTGCAGATGTTCTGCGCCAGACGTTTGTTGGCGTTGCCGGAAAAGACCAGCAGGTTCGGGGACTCTTGCATCATGATTGTCTCGGGCGGGGACGAGTGGCGGGGATCCGGAGTCGGCAAGGACCCTCATGGACCCTTGCTGCTGACAACACCGCGGTTGTTTCCACGTCCCGCGCAGGCGATGCGCTGGAAGGCGCGGACACAGCCGCTATTGGCAGGGGCGGTAGGATTCGAACCTACGAATGCCAGGATCAAAACCTGGTGCCTTGGGCCTCTTGGCGACGCCCCTGCATTGATAAATCAGTGTTGCTCGAGTGCATCCAGCAGTGGCGAACGCGCAACGCCCGCCGCCACCCTTGCCCGCAACTCCTTCGGCAACTTCGACCGTCCCTGCTCTGCGGCAGCCTGCGATGCGAACTCGACGAAACAACCACTTCCCGAACCGGTCAGCCGCGCCGAGCCGATGCCGCTCAACGCTGCGAGCGCGGCCTCGACGGCAGGCTCACGGCGGCGCAGCACCGGTTCGAACGCGTTCCCGACCAGGGTCCCGGAAGCGAAGTCCTCTATTTTCGCCACTGGGCTGTCGCGCGTCAAATCCGGGTCTGCGAACAGGGCCGGCGTGGGAACGTGAACGCCCGGCTCGACCACCACATACCAGGCCGGAGCCAGCGTGATCGGCTGCAGCCGCTCGCCTACCCCCTCGGCCCAGGCGTTGCGGCCACGCACGAATACCGGCACGTCGGCCCCCAGGCGCAGGCCCAGCGCGGCCAGCGCGTCTTCGTCCAGGCCGGCCTGCCAGAGCCGGTTCAACACGACCAGTACGGTGGCCGCATCCGACGAGCCACCGCCGAAACCGCCACCGGCGGAAACATGCTTTTCGACGATGATGTCCGCGCCTTGCGCGACATTCGCCGCCTCTTTCAACAACTTAGCGGCACGCACCGCCAGGTCATCGGCCTCGGCCACGCCCGCCAGGCCGTCGCCCTGCCGACGCACCTGGCCGTCTTCACGCAGGCGCAGGCCAATGCGGTCCCCCCAGTCCAGCAGGCGGAACACGGTCTGCAGCTCGTGGTAGCCATCAGCCCGGCGGCCGGTGATGTGCAGGAACAGGTTCAGCTTGGCCGGGGCTGGCCACCAGGACCAGCCCGCGTCGTCGGCTGCACCATTCATGGCGCGCCCTGTCCCCACTGGTCCACCAGCAGGCGCACCTTGGCGTCGCCATTGCCGGCCTCGATCCGGCGCGGCAGCGCCGGGCGTCCGCCCTCGGCCGGGTACCAGTCCAGGTACTGCACCTGCCAGCCCATCTGCTGCATGCGGCGCGGCCGGCCTTCACCGTCACGCTCGACCTTTTCCGGGCCGGCGGCATCGCCGGCCACCAGGCCACGGATCCAGTCCGGCAACTGGTTGACCGGGATGTCCCAGCCGGTCGCTTCCAGCAGCAGCTGCTGGGCGTCCTCGCCATCACGCGGCCCCCCGGCCAGTCCTTCCAGGCGACCGGCCTCGGAATGGGTATCGCCGGTCAGCTTCCAGCTCTGCCGGGTCACCGGCGCGCTCAGCTCGACCACGTAGCGGCGCCCGTCCTGCTTCCAGTCGATGCGACCGCTGCCACCGTCCTTGCCCTTGCTGACCGCGACCCGGCCCTGGAAAGCCCAGTCCGGCTGCGCCTGCAGAGCCGCCACGCGCGCGGCCTCGGCCTGCGCCGCTTCGGCCGACACCGTCTCGACCACGGCCGGGGCCGGCGTCTTCTGCGTGCCCACCGTCGTGCACGCGCTGACCGCCAGGGTCACGGCCGCCAACAGCAGCGGCCGGATAAAGGGAACACTCATGGATTGAATTTCTCGCGGGCGCGCAGCAGCGCGCGGTTTTCAGGGTCGAGCTTGGCCGCTTCCTCGAAGAAGTGGCGGGCCTCGTCATGCTTGCCCAGCACCCACAGCACCTCACCGACATGGGCGGCGATCTCCGGGTCCTTGGCCAGGGTCCAGGCACGGCGCAGCTGCACCAGGGCCTCTTCCTTGCGGCCCAGGCGGTACAACACCCAGCCGTAGCTGTCGACGATGGCCGCGTTGTCCGGCTCGGCCACGCGGGCACGGTCGATCAGCTCCAGCGCCTCCTGCAGACGGCCGGTACGGTCGGCCAGGGTGTAGCCCAGCGCGTTCAGTGCCGGCACGTTCTCCGGGTCGGTCACCAGGATCTTGCGCAGGTCAGCCTCGGCTCGCGGAATGTCGTCACGACGCTCCCAGGTGAGCGCACGGGCGTACAGCAGCCCGTTGTCATCCGGGTAGGAGGCCAGGCCGCGGGCCAGCGCGTCCAGTTCACCGGCACTGTCGTCGGCGCGCTGGCGCAGCTCGGCCTCCAGCAGGTAGGCATCGCGGCGCACATCGTCGTCGACCACCGCATCGGACTGGATCGCGTGCACTTCATCCAGCGCCAGCGGCAGGCGCCCGGCCAACGCCTGCGCATTGGCCGCACGCAGGCGCGCCTCGCTCAGCTCATCGCCACCGGGCACGCTGTGATACCACTGCACCGCCTCGGGATAGCGCTTCAGGTACTCGGCGATCTTGCCCAGCAGCAGGCGCTGTGCCGGGTCCGGCTTGGCGGCCTGCCGCGACAGTTCGTTGTAGAGGTTGGACAGTGCGGCCTTGTCACCCTGCTTGGCCAGCAGCGAGGCGCGCATGCCCCAGGTCTGCACGTCCTGCGGGCCGAACGCCAGCACGCGCTCGGCCGCGGACGGCTGGCCGAGGCTGTCGTAGGCGATGGCCACCGCGTTGCGCAGTTCCGGGTCCTGGCGGGTCTTCGGCTCGACGTCGTGCAGCAGCGACAACGCCTTGTCGGTCTCTCCGGCCTGCTGCAGCTGGCTGGCGCGCAGCAGCGCCACGCGCGGCTCCTCGGGGAAACGCTTGACCACTTCGTCGATCATGCGCCGCGCCAGCTCGGGCTTTTCCATGCGCAGGGCCAGGCGGCCAAATTCCTGCCAGGCCTCGATCTTCGGCGGAATGGCGTTGGCATCAACCAGCTCCCCCAGCACCTGCGCCGGCACCGCCGGATCGCGGCCACCGCCGATCAGCGCGGCCAGGGCGAACTTCCAGCCACGTTCATCAGGGTCGGCCAGCAGGGCCTGCAACTCGGCGCGGGCGGCCTTCACATCGCCCTGGCGCATGGCCAGCGCACCGGCGGCACTGCGCATGGTCAGCGAGCTGGGCGCGCGCTGCTGCCACAGGGCCAGGCCCTTGGCGGCGCTGGCATCGTCGTTGGCGAGCATGGAAATGCGGGTGGCACGCTCGGCAAGGCCGGCATCGCCGTCGGTCTGCTGCGCCGCCTGCAGGTACCCGCGTGCGGCCTCGGCCAGCTTGCCGGCCTGCAGCGCGAACTCACCGGCCATCACCGGTTCCAGCGCCAGTTCCTCAGTGGCCGCGGCCCGTACGGGGGCCTTGGCCGGCACCGCCGCCAGGGCCTGGCCGCAGGCCAGGGACAGCAGCAGAACACTGGGGATGCGAATCAATGCGGGCATCGTCGGCATCGGGGCCTTAAAATGTCGTCCAATGGCCAGCAGCTTATCGCAAGCAACTGAACAATGACCCTGTGGGTGCTCGGACTGAATCACCAGACCGCACCGGTAGAGCTGCGCGAGCGCGCGGCCTTCGCCGGTGAGGCGTTGCCGCGCGCGCTCGGTTCGCTGCGCGATACCCCGCAGATCGCCGAGGCAGTGCTGCTGTCCACCTGCAACCGCACCGAGCTGTACGCCGTGGCCGATTCGGCGCAGGCGCTGGACCAGTGGCTGCATGCCCAGGCCGGCGACCTGCAGGGTTACCTGTACCAGCATGCCGACGCCGATGCGGTGCGCCACCTGTTCCGGGTTGCCACCGGGCTGGATTCGATGGTGCTGGGCGAACCACAGATCCTGGGCCAGGTGAAGGATGCCTGGTCGACCGCGCGTGACCACGGCCTGCTCGGCCAGCGCCTGGACCGCCTGTTCCAGCAGACCTTCTCGGTGGCCAAGCGCGCCCGCACCGATACCCAGGTCGGCGCCAACCCGGTGTCGGTGGCGTCGGCTGCGGTGCGCCTGGCGCAGAACGCGTTCGCGCGCCTGGACGATTCCACCGTGCTGCTGGTCGGTGCCGGCGAGACCATCGAACTGGCCGCGCGGCACCTGAGCGAGGGCAAGGTACGGCGGCTGCTGATCGCCAACCGCACCCTCGCCCACGCGCAGGAACTGGCCACCCGCCATGGCGGCGTGGCCCTGCCGCTGACCGAACTGGACCGCCATCTGGGCGAGGCCGATGTGGTGTTCTCGGCCACCGCCGCACGCGAACCGGTGATCCATCGCGAGATGGTGGCCAAGGCGCTGCGTGCGCGCCGGCACAAGCCGATGCTGCTGTTCGACCTGGCCGTGCCGCGCGACATCGAGGCCGAGGTCGGCACGCTCAATGACGCCTTCCTCTATACCGTCGACGACCTCGAACGCGCGGTGGAAGACAACCGCCGTGGCCGCCGCGAGGCAGCCGCCGAGGCCGAAGCCATCATCGACCTGCAGGTATCGCGCTTCATCGAAACCCAGCAGGCCAGCGCCCACCAGGCACCGCTGCGGCAGCTGCGCGCATTCGGCGAGGCCACCCGCACCGAGCTGCTGGAGCGCGCCCGCCAGCAGCTGGCCAACGGCAAGCCGGCCGACGAAGTACTGGAACTGCTGGCCCACGGCCTGACCAACCGATTGCTGCATCCACCGACCGCTGCCCTGCGCGCCGCCGCGCTGAGCGGCGATGCTGACCTGACCCGCGCCGCCGAGCGCCTGTTCCCGGCCACGCCGGGTTACCGCCACCCACCCGTGAGACCCGATGACGCCGACCCTGCGCCGTAAGCTGGAAGCGCTGGCCGAGCGCCGCGAAGAACTGGAACGCCTGCTCGCCGAACCCGATGTGGTCGCCGACAACACCCGTTTCCGCGACCTTTCGCGCGAATTCGCCCAACTTGAACCGGTCGCTGCCGCACTCGCCGATGAGGCCCGCGCCAAGGCCGACCTGGCCGCCGCCGAAGGCATGCGCGCCGACCCCGACCTGCGCGAGCTGGCCGACGAGGAAATCGCCGCCGCGCAGACGCGCCTGCAGCAGCTGGAACAGGAGCTGGCGCTGCTGCTGGTACCGCGCGACCCGCGCGACGAAGGCAACCTGTTCCTGGAAGTGCGCGCTGGCACCGGCGGCGACGAAGCGGCGATCTTTGCCGGCGACCTGTTCCGCATGTACGCCCGCTACGCCGAGCGCCAGGGCTGGAAGGTCGAGATTGAATCGGACAACCCGGGTGAACACGGCGGCTACAAGGAAGTGGTGGCGCGCGTGGTCGGCCGTGGTGCGTTCTCGCGCCTGAAATTCGAATCGGGCACGCACCGCGTGCAGCGCGTACCGGCCACCGAATCGCAGGGCCGCATCCACACCTCGGCCGCCACCGTGGCGATCATTCCCGAGGCCGACGAAGTCGATGACATCGTCATCAACCCGGCCGACCTGAAGGTGGACACCTTCCGCTCCTCCGGTGCCGGTGGCCAGCACGTCAACAAGACCGAATCGGCCATCCGCATCACCCACGTGCCGACCGGCGTGGTGGTGGAATGCCAGACCGAACGCAGCCAGCACGCCAACCGCGACAAGGCGATGAAGCGCCTGAAGGCGCAGCTGCTCGACGCCGAACGCCAGCGCCAGGACGCGGCGCAGGCCGAGTCGCGGCGCCTGCAGGTCGGCAGTGGTGACCGCAGCCAGCGCATCCGTACCTACAACTTCCCGCAGGGGCGGATCACCGACCACCGCGTGGAAGGCCTGACCCTGCACGACCTGCCCAACATCCTGGCCGGCGACCTCGACCCGCTGCTGCAGCGGCTCAGCCACGAACACCAGGTCGACGCCCTGGCCCAGCTGTCGGCGGGCTGAGTCGCATGTCCGCCTGGCAGCAGCGGCAGCACCTGCAACAGGCGATCGCGCGCCAGCCCAACGATTTCGTCGCCTGGGTGATGCTGGCCGACCTGGAACTGGAAGCCGGCGACATCGCCGCCGGCGAGCAGGCCGCACGACGCGCGCTGCAGCTGCGCCCGAACCATCCCGAAGCGCTGGCGCGCCTGGGTCGCGTGGCATGGATGGCCGGCGCGCATGCCGACGCCGCGACGCTGCTTGGCCAGGCTGCCGCTCTGGCACCGCAGCACCCGGGCATCGCGCTGTGGCTGGGCCACGCGCTGGAAGATGCCGATGATGCCGAAGGCGCGGCGGCGGCGTATCGACGCGCGCACGCACTGATGCCGTCCGAGCCGTACATCGCCGCACAACGCCTGGCCTGGCAGCGTCGCCTGTGTGACTGGCAGGACGTGGACGCAATGGCCGCGCAGGTGCGCAGTGCACTTGCCTCCGGACAAGGCGTGGTCGAACCGTTCGCCTTCCTCAGCGAAGACGCTTCCGCCGCCGAGCAGCTGGCCTGCGCGCGCGCGCGTGCATCCGCCGTAGCCGCTTCGGTGCGACCGCTGCCACCGGTAACGGTGCGTACCCAGGGCCCGCTGCGGGTTGGTTTCCTCTCCAACGGATTCGGCGCCCATCCCACCGGGCTGCTGACCGTGGCCCTGTTCGAGCAGCTGCGCGATGACCCTGCGCTGCAACTGCATCTGTTCGCGCTGAGCCGCGACGATGGCAGCCGCATCCGCCGGCGACTGCAGGCGGCGACGCAGCTGCACGATGTCGCCGGCCTGCGTCATGCCGACATTGCCACCTGCATCCGCGGGCAAGGCATCGACCTGTTGTTCGACCTGCGCGGCTGGGGTGGCGGCGGCACGCCGGAAGTTCTGGCCATGCGCCCCGCCCCGCTGCAGCTGAACTGGCTGGCCTACCCGGGCACGTCCGGAGCGCCGTGGATGGATGCAGTGATCGGTGATGACTTCACCCTTCCCCCATCACTGGAACCACACTACAGCGAACGCGTGCTGCGCCTGCCGCGCGCCTTCCAGCCTTCGGACAACACCCGTGTGCTGGAGTCCGCACCGACGCGTGCCGAGTGCGGCCTGCCCGAACGCGGCGTGGTGTTCTGCTGCTTCAACAACAGCTACAAGCTCAACCCGCGCAGCATGGGCCGCGCCTTCGCCGTACTGCAGGCGGTGCCTGGCAGCGTGCTGTGGCTGCTGTCCGGCCCGGGCCAGGCCGATGCACGGCTGCGGGCGGCTGCGCAGAACGCGGGCCTGGACCCGGCACGCCTGGTGTTCATGGCCAAGTTGCCGCATCCGCAGTACCTGGCCCGCTATCAGCTGGCCGATCTGTTCCTCGACACGCATCCGTACAACGCGCACACCACCGCCTCCGATGCGCTCTGGGCCGGCTGCCCGGTGCTGACCTGCCCCGGCGACACCTTCGCCGCGCGGGTGGCCGGCAGCCTCAACCATCATCTCGGCCTGGCCCGGATGAACGTCGCCGATGATGCAGCGTTCATCGCCACCGCCAGTGCGTTGGGCAACGACCCGGCGGCGCTGGCCGCGCTGCGTGCCAAGCTGGCGCAGGCACGCGAACACAGCGGCCTGTTCGACATGGCCGGCTTCGCCCGCGACCTGTCAGCGCTGCTGCAGCAGTTCGCCGGTGAGCACGGCTGGCGCGGCGTCGACAGGACCTGAGCACCACCTGCGCTACGCTCGGGCTTCCTTCCCGCGTGGTGTGACGATGGCAAAGCTCAAGCGCAAGGAGTACGACGAACTGCTGCTGCCGCTGCAGCTGGAACTGACCGCGATGGCGCGCTGGGTGCAGCACAGTGACCAACGCCTGCTGGTGCTGTTCGAAGGCAGGGATACGGCGGGCAAGGGTGGCGCGATCCAGGCCATCAGCCAGCATCTCAACCCTCGCCAGTGCCGGGTGGTGGCCTTGCCCAAGCCCACCGACCGTGAGGCCACGCAGTGGTATTTCCAACGTTATGCATCGCACCTTCCCGCCGCCGGCGAGATCGTGCTGATGGACCGCAGCTGGTACAACCGCGCCGGCGTCGAGCGGGTGATGGGGTACTGCAGCGAGACCGAGTACCAGCAGTTCCTGCGCCAGGCGCCGGTGTTTGAACAGCTGCTGGTGGACGACGGCATCCTGTTGTTCAAGTACTGGCTGTGCGTGGACCAGGAGCAGCAGGAAAAGCGCTTTGCCGAGCGCCACATCGATCCACTGAAGGGCTGGAAGCTGTCGCCGGTCGACCTGAAGTCACGCAGCAAGTACAGCGCCTACACCGAAGCGCGCGAGGCGATGCTGCGCGCCACCCATCGCGAAGGCGCGCCGTGGACGCTGGTGGATTTCAACGACCAGCGGCTGGGCCGGCTGACCCTGGTGCGCAACCTGCTGGACCGGTTGCCGGACACGCGGGTGGATGCGCCGTTGCCGGAACTGCCGAAGCTGAAGGGCAAGCTGCATCGCGAGCACTACGATGTGCTGAAGCCGATCGAGGATTTCCCGGTCGAGGAATAGGGTTTGTTCGGCAGGGCTGCGCCCTGCCCCCGTGGTAGTGCCGGCCGCTGGCCGGCAACAGCAACAGCAACAGCAGAAGCGGGCTTCCTGTGGGATGGCGGGGCGGTGCCGGAGTGCGGGGACGCCGTGAACCCATCCCTGGGGGCTTGGCCGCGGCATCCATGCCGCGGACACCCCGCACTCCGACACCGCCCCACCTCTGACAGATTTCTGCGATCTGATGGATCCACTCTGTGTGTGGATGAATCCCAATCAAAATCGAATATTTCGATATCTGTGAGATCTGAGCCGAGCATGGCTCGGCTCTACAGAAGAGCGGGCAGATCGCCGAGATCTGTCGAAGGCGGGGTGGGTCCGGTTGCGGGAGTGTCCGCGGCA
>NZ_JAOEDV010000117.1:0-10200 GCF_029837545.1 Stenotrophomonas sp. GD04024
GCTTGGCGGAATGCCGCCATCTCCTCTTCGGTGCCCACGGTGACGCGCACGCGCTGCGGCCAGATCGGCCAGCTGCGCCCGATCACCACGCCGTTCTCCGCCATGGCCTTGGCGAAGGCGCCACCGTCGCGCTGGACATCGACCACGAAGCAGTTTGCCTCCGAGGGCAGGCAGCTGAAGCCGCGCTTGCCCAGCCATGCAAGGGTGGTCTGTCGTGCCTTCGCATTCTGCAGTCGTCGCTGCGCGATCAGTTGCGGGTCGCGAAGGCTGGCCAGTGCCGCCGCCAGTGCGGGCACCGGCAACGGGTTGTCGCCGAGGCTGGCCAGCTCACGCAGGCGGTCGGGATGGGCCGCCGCAACGCCCAGTCGCAGGCCGGCCATGCCGTACAGCTTGGAGAACGTGCGCAGCACGATCAGGTCATCGCGCTGTGCAACCTGTGTGATCAGGCTCGGCTGCTCGCTGTACTGCAGGTAGGCCTCGTCGACCAGAACGCGGGTCGACGCCGGCTTGTGGGCCAACAGCCAGGCAAGCTCATCCGGCGGGCTGATCGAGCCGGTCGGGTTGTTCGGGTTGCACACGTACAGCAGCCCGGTGGGGCGTGCGTGCGCGGCAGCGACCATCGCGCGCAGGTCGTGTGCGCCGTCGTCGCGCAGCGGCACCTTCTGCACGTGCGCACCGTGCGCGGCAGCAACCTCGCCCAGCGTCTCGAAAGTGGGGTCGGCCACCACCAGTCCCGCCTGCGGGCCAGTCCACAGCGTGGCAGCGCGGTTCAGTGGTTCACTGGAGCCGGGGTACAGGCGCACGTGGTCGGCGGGAATGTGCGCCTGCTCGATGAAGGCGTCGCGGACCTGGCCCGCCAGCGCGAAGCGATAGCGGCCACACTGGGCGATGCTGTCGCGCGCCGCCTGCTGTGCTGCAGGCGAGGGGCCGTAGGGGCATTCGTTGAAATTCAGCAGCACGGCGCCGTCGGCAGGGGCAGGCGCCACGACAGCGGCGGGCTGTGCCTGGCCGAGGCGAGGCAGGCCGCTGCCCGCCAAGGCGAGGCCGGCACCGGCCAGCTGCAGGAAGTGGCGGCGGGAGGCAGGCAGGGTCACGGGCGGGATTCCAGAGGGCAACCGACGCACGCTAACGCTGGTGGTGATGGGCGGCAAGCCCACGTTGTAGCGTCGAGCTTGCTCGACGGACCGCCCTTGTGGAGTCGAGCCATGCTCATCCGGAGATGTGCCAACCAAGGTTGGCACCTGCCAGGGCGGGGGAGCGCCAGTCGAGCAAGCTCGACTCTACAAAGGGCGCCGGCGTTACAGGGCCTGACGGCCGGGCGCGGTAGAATTCCCGGCCATCCCAGAACCACCGGATCCCGATGAGCCCCAGCCCCGCCGAACGCGCCGAAGAACTTCGCCGGCAGATCGCCCAGGCCAACCGCGCCTACCACGAGCTGGATGCGCCGGAGATCCCCGACGTCGACTACGACCGGCTGGTGCGCGAGCTGGAAGCGCTGGAGCGCGAGCATCCGGAGCTGGCACGTGCCGACAGCCCGACCCAGCAGGTCGGCGCCCGTCCCTCCGGCCGTTTCCCGGAAGTACGCCACGCGGTGCCGATGCTGTCGCTGTCCAATGCCTTCAGCGATGAGGAAGTGGCCGACTTCGTGCGCCGCATCGATGAGCGCCTGGGCCGTCGCAGCCTGCAGTTCTCGGCCGAGCCGAAGATGGATGGCCTGGCGATCAGCCTGCGCTACGAAGAAGGTCATTTCGTGTTGGGCGCCACCCGCGGCGATGGCAGTACCGGCGAGGACGTGACTGCCAACCTGCGTGAGATCGGCGACATCCCCAAGCGCCTGCATGGCAAGAACTGGCCCGACGTGCTGGAGGTGCGCGGCGAGGTCTACATGGCCCGCGCCGACTTCGAGGCCTACAACGAACGTGCGCGCCAGCAGGGTGGCAAGGTGCTGGCCAACCCGCGCAATGCCGCCGCCGGTTCGTTGCGCCAGCTGGACCCGAAGATCAGCGCGCAGCGCAGGCTGAGCTTCTTCGCCTACGGCACCGGCGAGGTGCAGGGCGGCGAACTGCCCGACACCCATTCGGGCACGCTGGCCCAGCTTGGCGCCTGGGGCTTCCCGGTCAGCGCGCTGTGCAAGGTGGTGGAAGGCACCGACGGCCTGCTCGGCTATTACCGCGATATCGGTGAGCGCCGCGATGGCCTGCCGTTCGACATCGATGGCGTGGTCTACAAGCTGGATGATCGCGCCGGCCAGCAGGCGATGGGCTTCGTCTCGCGTGCGCCGCGCTGGGCCATCGCGCACAAGTTCCCGGCGCAGGAACAGAGCACCACCGTGGAGGCGATCGAGATCCAGATCGGCCGCACCGGTGCCGCGACGCCGGTCGCGCGGCTGGCGCCGGTGGCGGTGGCCGGTGTGATCGTGTCCAACGCCACCCTGCACAACGCCGACCAGATCGCACGGCTGGATGTGCGCGTGGGCGATAGCGTGATCGTTCGCCGCGCCGGTGACGTGATCCCGGAAGTGGTCAGCGTCATCCTCGACCGCCGCCCGCCGGGCACCACGCCATGGCAGATGCCGACGCGCTGCCCGGTGTGCGGTTCGGAGATCGTGCGCGAGGAAGGCGCTGCAGCATGGCGTTGCTCGGGCGAACTGTCCTGCCCGGCACAGCGCAAGGAAGCCATTGCCCATTTCGCCTCGCGCCGCGCGATGGACATCGATGGTTTGGGTGACAAGTACATTGAAACCCTGGTCGACGCGGGCATCGTCAAGAGCGTGGCCGACCTGTACCGCCTCAACCGCGACCAGCTGCTGCACCTGAAGCTGGTGCTGGATGCTGAAGACCCTTCCGCACTGGCCGCCGCGCTGAAACTGCACCTGCCGGCCGAAGGCAGCGGTGCGGTGCTCAACGCGGTGCTCAAACTGGATGGCACTGATCCGGGCTGGCGCGCACAGGCGCTGGTACAGCCGGCCAGCTTCGATTGGAACACGAAGAAGATCGCCACCAAGTGGGCCGACAACCTGATCGCGGCGATCGATGCAAGCCGCGCCGCCACGCTGGAGCGACTACTGTTCGCGCTCGGCATCGAACACGTGGGCGAGAGCACGGCCAAGGCGCTGGCGCAGTGGTTCGGTGATCTGGAGCTGATCCGCCACCTGCCGTGGCCGTTGTTCAAGCGCGTGCCCGACATCGGTGGCGAAGTGGCCCGCTCGCTCGGCCATTTCTTCGAGCAGCAGGGCAACCAGCAGGCCATCGATGACCTGCTGAAGGTCGGCCAGGTGCGCATCAGTGATGTGCATGCACCCAGTGCAAAGCTGCGCGAAGGCCTGGATCTTGCGCAGCTGCTGGTTGAATCGGAAATCCCCGGAATCACGCGCCTGCGCGCGGAGAAGCTGGTGGCGGCGTTGCCGGGCGCCCAGGCGGTGCTGGATGCCGAACATGGCCAGTTCGTCAACGCGGGCCTGCCGGACGACACCGCGCGCGGCCTGGCGCAGTGGCTGGACGCCGAAGGTCATGGCGTGATGCTGCTGGCGGCCGAAAAGGCGATGCAGCTGATCCTGGCCAAGGCGCCGGCGCTGGCCGAGATCGTGGCCGGCCCGCTGGACGGGCAGACCGTGGTGCTGACCGGCACCCTGGCCCAGCTCACCCGCGATGCCGCCAAGGAGCGCCTGGAGGCACTCGGTGCCAAGGTCTCCGGCAGCGTCTCGAAGAAGACCAGCTTCGTGGTGGCCGGTACCGAGGCGGGCTCCAAACTGGACAAGGCGCAGTCGCTGGGCGTGCCGGTGTGGGACGAGGACCGACTGCTGGCCTACCTCGCCGAACACGAATGATGACTTCGCCGGGTGCCTCGCGCCCGGCCTGAAACACAAAGGAACACCGATGCAGACCGCCCCGCTGGATTTCCGCCTCGCCACCCGCGCCGACGAGGAACGGTTGATCGCGTTGATGCGCGAGTTCTATGCCGAAGACAGGATCGACTTCGATGATGCGCGCGTGCGTCGCGGCGTGGATGCACTGCTGGCCGACCCGCGCAACGGCGAAGTGCTGCTGTGGTTGGACGAGGCGGCTGACGTGGTGGGCTACGCGGTGATCGCGATGGGCTTCAGCCTGGAACAGGGCGGCCACTTCATGCTGCTGGACGAGCTGTACCTGAGCCATCGCGCGCGCGGTCGTGGCCGTGGCAAGCAGGCGCTGGCCATCTGCGAACAGCGCGCCCGCGGGCGGGGCGTCAGCCGGCTGCGCCTGGAAGTGAACCACCACAATGAACTGGCGCGCCGCCTGTACCTGGCCAGCGGCTACATCGATGACACCCGTGACCTGCTGACCCTGCCGCTGGACCATCCGCGTCCGGAGGGGATCCTGTGAGCGCGGCCCTGCTGCGCACGCTGCAGCAGCGCGCGTCACTCAATGCGCTGGTGCGTCGCTTCTTCGCCGAGCGCGATGTGCTGGAGGTGGAGACGCCGATCCTGTCGGTGGCGGGCAACACCGAACCGAACATCGACAGCTTCCATACCGATTTCACCGGCCACGTCGATGCCGGCGGCCGCCGCCGCTGGCTGCGCACCTCGCCGGAGTATCCGCTCAAGCGCCTGTTGGCGGCCGGTGTTGGCGACTGCTATGAGCTGGGCCGGGTGTTCCGCAACGGCGAGGCCGGTGGCCGCCACAACCCGGAGTTCACCATGCTGGAGTGGTACCGGGTCGGCTGGGACCACCACCGGCTGGTGCAGGAAACCGCCGAGCTGGTCGGCCAGGCGCTGGCCCTGGTCGGGCGCAGTGCATCCCTGCGCGTTCTGAGCTACCGCGAGCTGTTCCAGCAGCATGTGGGCGTGGACCCGTTCGACGCCGATGAGGCCGCACTGCGCGCCGCACTGGGCGATGTGCATATCGATCCGGTCGGCCTGACCCGCGATGACTGGCTGGATCTGTTGATGACCCACCATATCCAGCCGCATTTCGATGACGCGGTGATGACCGTGGTGCATGACTGGCCCGCCAGCCAGGCAGCATTGGCCCGCATCCGCCCCGGCACGCCGCCGCTGGCGGAACGCTTCGAGTTGTACCTGGGGCCGGTGGAGCTGGCCAACGGCTATCACGAACTGAACGATGCCCACGAGCAGCGTGCGCGTTTCCAGCGTGACCTGCAGCGTCGGCATGAGCGCGGCCAGGTGCAGCCGGCGCTGGACGAAGCGTTGCTGGCCGCATTGCCGTCGTTGCCGGCCTGTGCCGGCGTCGCCGTCGGCGTCGACCGCCTGCTGATGGCGATGAACCGCACGCCACGCATTGCCGATGTGCTGGCCTACGACTTCGCCCATGCGTGAGCGCAGCGCTTTGCTGAACATCGAAGACTGAACGGATTGCTGCGTTCGCGCGCTTGCTTCGGCAAGCAGGATGATGCTCTTATCACGGCAGATGCGAGACACTGGCATCGGAATTCGTCCACTCCTGTTGGGGAAGGCATTGGTCAATTGGTTTGCGGTCGTCGCTGCTCCGGTGTACTCCATCGCGCTCTGGGGTGCCTGGCTGCCGTCCTCGGCGTCTGCCCAGCAGGTTGGCTACGACGATGCAGTGGTGACCTGCGAATCGCGTGACATGGCGTGGGTGCATTGCGATATCGATGTCAGCAATGGCGTCGACCTGGTCCGCCAGCTGTCCAACAGCAGCTGCATCCGTGGCAGCGAGTGGGGGACCGACCGCAGTGGCGTCTGGGTCACCCTGGGCTGCCGCGCCGAGTTCCGCGCGCGTCGCGCTGCCGGCGCCACGGCTGCGGCCACTGAAGGCAAGCGCCTGGTCCGTCGCGTGGTGCGGTGTGAATCCAACGGCCGCCCGCAGAGCTGCCCGGTGCGCCTGGATGGCGCCCCGGTCCGCCTGCTGCGACAGCTGTCGGCGCTGCCGTGCCGGGAAGGGCAGGGCTGGGGCTACAAGCGCAATGAGGTGTGGACCAGCCGCGGTTGCCAGGGCGATTTCGAAGTGGCCGATGATGAGGGCCGCTTCGTCGATGTGCCGCGCAGGTTGACCTGTGAATCCAAGTCGAAGAAGCGCCGCTTCTGCGGTGCCAGCATCTCGGTGGGGGCTGCCGTCTCCGAGCAGCTGTCCAACACGCCGTGCGAGGAGGGCAGCACCTGGGGCTGGAACCGCAACGGGATCTGGGTGGACGGCGGCTGCCGCGCCGAATTCCTGGTGAACTGAGCCGGGCAGGCTCCAACGCTGCCGGGCGTGGCCCTACAATGGGCCCATGAACACTGCCTCCGACATCGATTACGCCCGCTACGACCACATCCGCCCGATCCTGTGGACCGGCGATGCCCTGCAACTGCTGGACCAGCGCAAGCTGCCGTTCGTGGTCGAGCATGTGGTCTGCCATGACAGTGACGAGGTCGCCTCGGCCATCCACGCACTGACCGTGCGCGGTGCGCCGGCGATCGGTATCGCGGCTGCCTGGGGCGTGGTGCTGGCGGCACGTGACGTGCAGGCGGCCGATGGCATGCAGGCACTGCAGCAGCTGGAGCCGGCGCTGCAGCGCTTGAACGCTTCGCGTCCGACCGCGGTCAACCTGGCCTGGGCGCTGGCACGCATGCGCCGTTGCCTGAACGCTGCCGGCCCGGACTGGAAGGCATTGCTGGCCGCGGAAGCGCAGGCCATTGCCGAGGAAGACCTGGCCGCCAACCGTCACATGGGGGCGCTGGGCGCGGGCCTGATCGACGCTGGCAGCGGGGTGCTGACCCATTGCAATACCGGCTCGCTGGCCACCGCCGGCTTCGGTACCGCACTGGGCGTGATCCGTGCCGGCATGGCCCAGCACCGCATCGCCCGTGTCTTCGCCGGCGAAACGCGGCCGTGGCTGCAGGGCGCGCGCCTGACCGTGTGGGAGCTGCAGCAGGATGGCATCGACGCCACCCTGATCGCCGACTCGGCGGCCTCGCATCTGATGAAGACCGGCGCCGTGCAGTGGGTGATCGTCGGCGCCGACCGCATCTGCGCCAATGGCGATACCGCCAACAAGATCGGCACCTACCAGCTGGCCATTGCGGCCCGCCACCACGGCGTCAGGTTCATGGTCGTGGCACCGTCCTCGACCGTGGACATGGAGACTGTGGACGGCAGCCAGATCGAGATCGAGCAGCGCGACCCGGGCGAGTTGTACGGCGTGGGCGGCACCCGCACCGTGGCCGAGGGCATTGCCGCCTGGAATCCGGTGTTCGACGTGACCCCGGGCGAGCTGATCGACGCCATCGTGACCGAGCGCGGGGTGATCCTGAACCCGACCGTGGAGAACATGCGCGCCGCCTTCGGCGGTTGAAGCGCAGGGGAGGGGCAGCGTGACCTCCGCCCCCGGGTCGTGCCGGCCGCTGGCCGGCAACCCCTAAGTTCCTGATTTGTGCCGGTAAAATCCCCGTAAAGGGAGGCGGAAAACGGCCTGTTGTGGTAGTATCCACAGGTTGAATCGAGGTTCCGGCACGACCCCCTCCCGCAGAGGGCTGCGCCGGACTGGACCGCTACCAGACAACGGAACCCGAATGGCAGAAACCGCCAAGGAAATCATCCAGGTCAACCTGGAAGACGAGATGCGCAAGAGCTACCTCGATTACGCCATGAGCGTGATCGTGGGCCGCGCGCTCCCGGATGCGCGCGACGGCCTCAAGCCGGTGCATCGTCGCGTGCTGTTCGCGATGAACGAGTTGAACGCGCACAGCAACAAGCCCTACTTCAAGTCGGCGCGTATCGTCGGTGACGTCATCGGTAAGTACCACCCGCATGGCGATCAGTCGGTGTACGACACGTTGGTGCGCCTGGCACAGCCGTTCTCGCTGCGTTACATGCTGGTCGATGGCCAGGGTAACTTCGGTTCGATCGACGGCGACTCCGCCGCGGCGATGCGATACACCGAGGCGCGCATGTCGCGCCTGGCGCATGAGCTGATGGCGGACATCGACAAGGAAACCGTCGATTTCCAGCCCAACTACGACGAAAAGGAACTGGAGCCGACGGTCATGCCGACCCGGTTCCCGAACCTGCTGGTCAATGGTTCGGCCGGTATCGCAGTGGGCATGGCGACCAACATCCCGCCGCACAACCTGAGCGAATCGATCAACGCCTGCATCGCGCTGATCGACAACCCGGACATCGATGTTGACGGCCTGATGGAGTACATCCCGGGCCCGGACTTCCCGACCGCCGGCATCATCAACGGCACCGCCGGCATCGTCGCCGGCTACCGCACCGGCCGTGGCCGCGTGCGCATCCGTGCCAAGGCCGATATCGAAGTGGCCGACAACGGCCGCGAATCGATCATCGTCACTGAAATTCCTTACCAGGTGAACAAGGCGCGTCTGATCGAGAAGATCGCCGAGCTGGTCAAGGAAAAGAAGATCGAAGGCATCAGCGAGCTGCGCGATGAGTCCGACAAGGACGGCATGCGCATCTACATCGAGATCAAGCGCGGTGAATCTGCCGAGGTTGTGCTGAACAACCTGTACCAGCAGACGCAGATGGAGTCGGTGTTCGGCATCAACATGGTGGCGCTGGTCGATGGCCGCCCGCAGTTGATGAACCTCAAGCAGATGCTGGAGGCGTTCGTCCGCCACCGCCGCGAAGTGGTCACCCGCCGCACCGTGTTCGAGCTGCGCAAGGCGCGCGCCCGTGCCCACGTGCTGGAAGGCCTGACCGTCGCGCTGGCCAACATCGACGAGATGATCGAACTGATCAAGACCTCGCCGAACCCGAACGAAGCCCGCGAGCGCATGCTGGCACGCGTGTGGGAGCCAGGCCTGGTCGGTGCGATGCTGGGCGCCGCCGGTGCCGAAGCTTCGCGTCCGGAAGACCTGCCCAAGGGCGTGGGCCTGATCGAGGGCGGCTACCAGCTGACCGAGATCCAGGCCACCCAGATCCTGGAAATGCGCCTGCACCGCCTGACAGGGCTGGAGCAGGACCGCCTGACCGACGAGTACAAGCAGCTGCTGGAAGTGATCGCCGGGCTGATCCACATCCTGGAAGATCCCGACCGCCTGCTGCAGGTGATCCGCGAGGAACTGGTCAACGTCAAGGCGGAGTTCGGCGACGAGCGTCGCACCGAGATCCGCCACAGCGAAGAAGACCTGGACATCCTCGACCTGATCGCGCCGGAAGACGTGGTGGTCACCGTGTCGCACGCCGGTTACGTGAAGCGCCAGCCGGTGAGCGTGTACCGCGCGCAGCGCCGTGGTGGCCGTGGCCGTAGTGCGGCGGCGACCAAGGAAGAGGATTTCATCGAACAGCTGTGGCTGGTCAACACGCACGACACGCTGCTGACCTTCACCAGTTCGGGCAAGGTGTTCTGGCTGCCGGTGTACCAGCTGCCTGAAGCCGGTTCCAACGCCCGCGGCCGCCCGATCATCAACTGGATCCCGCTGGAGCCGGGCGAGCGCGTGCAGGCCGTGTTGCCGGTGCGCGAATACGCCGATGGCCAGTTCGTGTTCTTCGCCACGAAGAACGGTACGGTCAAGAAGACCCCGCTGGGTGAGTTCGCCTTCCGCCTGGCCCGCGGCAAGATCGCGATCAACCTGGACGAGGGCGATGCCCTGGTCGGCGTCGGCCTGACCGACGGTGAGCGTGACATCCTGCTGTTCGCCTCCAACGGCAAGACCGTGCGCTTCGGCGAGGACAAGGTCCGCTCGATGGGCCGTACCGCGACCGGCGTGCGTGGCATCAAGATGCCGGCGGGCGAGGAAGTGGTCAGCCTGATCGTGGCCGAAAGTGCCGGTGGCAGCGAGGACGAGAACGAGGACGACAACGGTGTCGAGGAAATCGCAGCCAATGGCGATGCGGTGATCGACGGCGCCGACGACGCCAGCGTGCAGTACATCCTTACCGCCACCGAGAACGGCTACGGCAAGCGCACCCCGCTGCCGGACTACCCCCGCAAGGGTCGTGGCACGCAGGGCGTGATCGGCATCCAGACCACCGAGCGCAACGGCAAGCTGGTCGCCGCGGTGCTGATGGGCTCCGGCGATGAAGTCCTGCTGATCTCCGATGGCGGCACCCTGGTGCGTACCCGTGGCTCGGAAATCAGCCGCGTCGGCCGCAACACCCAGGGCGTGACCCTGATCCGCCTGTCCAAGGACGAGAAGCTGCAGGCGGTGGAGCGCATGGATGCCTCGATCGACGAGGACGAGGACGAGGTGGCCGCCGCCGCCCCGGCCGCGACCGACGGCATCCCGGCTGCTGCCAG
>NZ_JAOEDV010000118.1:0-9802 GCF_029837545.1 Stenotrophomonas sp. GD04024
GCTGTTGCCCTGGGCGATCTCGGTCGCACCGACCGCGATGGTATCGGCGGCGAACTTGATCTGGCCGATGATCGCGGCCATCGCCTCGACCAGCGAGTTGACGCCGTCGCACAGTTCGGCGATCGCGCCCTGCTTGTCGGCCGTGGCCACGCGCCGGGTCAGATCGCCCTGCTTGGCTGCGGCCACCACCTCGCGGGTCTGCGCAACCGCACGCTGCATCGCCTGGTTCTCATGCACCTGCGCGGTGATGTCGGTGGCGTACTTGACGACCTTGAACGGTTTGCCGTTGAGGTCGAGGATCGGATTGTAGGAGGCCTGGATCCAGACTTCGCGCCCGCCCTTGCCGAGGCGGCGGTACTGCCCGGCATCGTATTCGCCGCGCCCGAGCTTTTCCCAGAACCGGAGGTATTCATCGCTGCTGCGATGCCCCGGCTCGACGAACAGCGAATGATGCTGGCCACGCACCTCATCAAGGCTGTAGCCGGTGGTGGCGAGGAAGTTGTCGTTGGCCGAGAGGATGCGGCCATCCATGCTGAACTCGATCACCGCCTGCGACTTTCCAATCGCGGCAAGCTGCCCCGCGGAATCGGCCGCCTGCAGCTTCTGCGCCGTGATGTCGGTGGCGAACTTGACCACCTTGTACGGCCGCCCCTGCTGGTCAAGAACCGGGTTGTACGACGCCTGGATCCAGATCTCGCGCTGGCCCTTGCCGAAGCGACGGTACTGCCCGGCATCGTACTCGCCGCGCCCGAGCCTCGCCCAGAAATCACGGTATTCCGCGCTGCGTGCCAGTTCGGGATCGACGAACAGCGAATGGTGCTTGCCCTGGATCTCGTCCAGCCGGTAGCCCATTGCCTGCAGGAAGTTGTCATTGGCCTGCAGGATGGTGCCGTCGAGTGCGAACTCGATGACCGCCTGCACGCGGTGCAACGCCGCAACCTGGGCTTCGAGCTCGGCGCGGTGGGTCGCCGCCGGCTCGGTGCGGGTGCGCTGCTGCGGGGCCAGCGCGCCCAGCAGCGCACGCCACGGCGACCAACGGGTATGCAGCTCGGCCGGCGCCTGCGCGCCCGCCGTGAAGCCTGGAATGAGCATTGTCTGATCCTCGGTGTCCGGTAAGCGGTTGCGACCCGACGGGCGGGATGCCCGGCGGCAACTTCAGTTGCTTGGGACTACAGGTACCGGGTGGGCACCCTCGAGCGGCTGGCAAGAACATCTGGTGCGGGTGCGATCGGCATCTGGGAGCGGCGGAACACACAGCGCGGACCGCCCATCGGGGGCAGCCTGGGGTCCTGCAGCGGGTGACTGGAGCGGGATCCAGAGGGGATATCGGCGATGGGGCGGGCGGCTTTAGCGGGATTCCGCGACGCCTGTCTCAACTTGCGATGCTATTGCTGGGATGCGGTAGACAATCGCGATGTACTTCACAGCTTGCTCACGCGCGACGGGGACACCGCCGAGGGATTCCGCCAGGCGCCGGCTGGGCGCGTTCTGCTCGGCTACCGGGTAACGGAATGCGGCGCAGTCCAGCCGCAGGGATGCGGACGCCAGCACCGCCGACACGGCTTCGCGGCCATAGCCCTGCCCATGCATGGATTCAGCGATCCAGATGCCCAGCTCGGGTTCCGCATCACCGGTACGATGCAGGCCTGCCAGGCCAAGGAAGGTGTGGTCCGTGCGGCGGCGGATGACGAATGTGAAGTCCGAACCATCGGCGATGGTGAGCAACCACGCGCGCCAGACCACGGCGAATGCCTGCTCCGATGCCGGCGGATCGAACGCCATGTAGCGGGTCAGCCCCGGCGTGATCGCGATGAACGCCTCGCCTGCGTCATCCGTTGTGAAGGGCCGAAGGCTCAGCCGCGGGCTGCCGATGGTCCAGTCGCTGGCACGCGGGATAGGGGTCGTCGTTGCCTTCATTGAGCACAGGCTCGCCCGAACGTCGATGCAGATCAAGCCGAAAAGGTTTGCATGACCAACGGGAGATTCCGAGGCAGATGAAAATGGCCAGCATGCAGCGGACTGCAGGACGTTCACTGACACGGAGATCGCATGTTCACACGCTTGGCCAGCTTCCTGATCCTGGGCCTGTGCAGCGCCGGCGCCCTGGCCGCCGATGCCCCCTATCGCCCGACCTTCCATCCCGACCAGTTGAAGGGGCCGCCCGCCGGGCGCCCGAACGAAGTGCTGGTACTGGGCAGCACGCACTTGTCCGGGCTGCCCAAGACCTTCCAGCCGGCCCTGCTTGAGCCGTTGCTGCAGCGGCTGGTCGCCTGGAAACCCGAGCTGATCGCCACCGAGGATCTGTCCGGCCTGCAGTGTGATTTCATGCGCCGCTACCCCGCCCGCTACGCGGAAAGCGTGGCCACCTACTGCTTCGACACTTCGGCCGCACAGGCCGCGACCGGGCTGGACGTGCCCGCTGCGAACACCGAGGTCGAGCGCCTGCTCTCGAACTGGCCAGATGATCCGACGCCTGCCCAGCGTCGTCGGCTGGCCGCACTGTTCCTGGCGGCGGGCGAACGGGGATCGGCCCAGGTGCAGTGGCTGCGCCTGGCCGCCGCCGAACGCAAGGACGGCGACGGGCTGAGCGCGGCCCTGGTCGAGTTCCTCGACAAAGGCCTGGCTCGCCGCAATGAAACGAATCTGATCGCTGCCGAAGTCGCTGCGCGCCTCGGCCATGAGCGCCTCTGGGCCGTGGACGACCACACCGCCGATTCGCCCACGCCTGCCGAGGACGAAGCGGCGGCCAGCGCCGCCATCACCGGCGCCTGGAAGAACGCGCACTCGCAGGCGCGGCGGGAAGCCGACAAGCGCCTGGTGGCCGACCTGGACAAGCCCGACGGCGTGCTGGCGCTGTACAGGGCTTACAACAGCCCTGCGGCGGCGATGGACGCGTACCGGAGCGACTTCGGCGCGACACTCGTCGAGCCGTCAGCCAAGGCGTTCGGCAGGATGTATGTCGGCTATTGGGAAACCCGCAACCTGCGCATGGTCGCCAACATGCGCGACGTGCTGGGCCTGCATCCCGGCAGCCGCATGCTGGCCATCGTCGGCGCCTCGCACAAGGGCTACTACGAGGCCTACCTCAACCAGATGCACGATGTGCAGCTGGTCAGTGCGGACGCAGTATTGCGCTGACGGTGGATGGTGCCGGCCCTGCGTCGGCACTATCCTGCAGGGCCCGCGTTGCAGGTACCGACATGCTCAAGGTGATCGCCGAGGATTTCATCCATCCCGATGCCGTGGAAACCGTGCTTCCGCTTTACCGGGAGCTGGTCGCGTGCACGCAGCGCGAGCCGCTGTGCGTCAGCTATGAACTGTTCGTTGACCAGAAGGATCCCGGGCACTTCGTCTTCATCGAGCTCTGGCCGGACCGCGCCGCGCTCGACCTCCACTGCGCCAGCGACCACTTCCAGCGCCTGGTGCCACAGATCAACGCCTTCCAGCGTGCGCCCTGCCGGTTCGTGCTGATGGAAGCCGCTGCGCTGTAGATCACGGGGCGGCGGTTCGTGGTGATGGCCGGTTGGCCCGCCACAGCACCGCGCTTGCGGCCAGCGTGCAGGCCAGTGTCAGCACCAGCAACGCTACAACGCCGCCGTGCAGCAGCGGCAGCAACGCCTGCGCATGCAGGTCGCCTCGCAGTTGTTCCAGGCGCAAGCCGGCGGCCAGCGCCAGGCACCAGCCAATCATCGCCGGTGCGTAGGCGGCGACGACAGTTCGATTCCAGGCCATCATCGTGCACTCTCCTGTCCGGGGTGGATGGGGCGATTGTTCCGCCCCGCCCTCTCACAGGCTGAGACCGCCTCCAGCGGCTATCGCGACCAGCCTCCGCCCAGCGCCGCCATCAACGCCGCGCTGGCCTGCAGCTGCCGGCTCTGGATGTCCTGCAGCCCCAACTGCGCCTGGCGGGCATCGGTCTGCGCGCTGACCACGTCCAGGTAGCTCACCGCACCACCGGTGTAACGGTCATTGGCGATCTGCTCGGCACGCCGCGCCGCAGTCACCGCATCCTGCTCGTGGCCGCGCTGCGCATCGAGCTGGCGCAGCAGGGTCAACTGGTCTTCCACCTGGCGGATCGCGGCCAGCACGGTGGCCCGGTACTGCGCCGAGGCCGCGTCGAACTCGGCATAGGCCTCGGCCTTGGCCGCCTTGCGACGGCCGCCATCGAACACCGGCAGCGCCGCCAGCGGACCCAGCGCCCAGTAGCGGTTACCCGCGTCGAGCAGGGCACTGCCACCCGAGGTCTGGCCACCCAGCAGGCCGCTGAGACTGAGCTGCGGGAACCACGCGGCGCGCGCCACACCGATGCCCGCATTGGCAGCGAACACCCGGCGCTCAGCGGCAGCGATATCCGGCCGTCGCTGCAGCAGGCTGCTGGGCAGATCGGCAGGCACCGATGGCAGGGCTGGCAGACCCGCGTCGGCGATGACGAAGCCGGTGGCCGGCGCGCCAACCAGTTCGGCGATGGCATGCCGCAGCAGTTCATGGCGGCCGTCGAGCGCATCCAGATCGGCTTGCGCGCTGGCCAGTTGGTGCTGCGCCCGCGATACGTCCAGTTGCGAAGCGATCTCGCCACGGAAACGGTCTTCGGTCAGCGCCAACGCCTGCCGGTAGTCCTCGATGCTGTCATGCAGGATCGCCTGCTGCGCCTCGGCGCCGCGAAGCTGCAGATAGAGCCCGGCCAACTGCTGCGACAGGCTCAGCCGCGCAGCGGCAAGGTCATCGCCACTGGCTTCGGTACGCGCCTTGCCCGCGGCAGCCGCGTTGCGCAGGCGGCCCCACAGATCAAGGTCGAACGACAGCGAGAACGTGGCGGTATTGCTGTCATAGATGGCTGGCTGGGTGGCGCTGCGCAGCGGCTTGTCATCGGACTGCCGCTGGCGCACCGGGCCGGTACTGAAGCCGACCTGCGGCGCCCGCGCCGATGCCACTTCACCTGCTGCGGCACGCGCTGCATCGTAGTGCGCCACGGCCAACGCCAGGCTCGGGTTGGCTGCGCCCAACTGCTGTTGCAGCCGGTCCAGCACCGGGTCCTGGAAGGCCTGCCACCACGCCTGTGGCAGCGCCCCTGATCCGGCAGCGGCCCCTGCACGTTCATAGGCCACCGGAACTGCCACCGCTGGCACCTGGTAGGCGGGCGCCAGCGAGCAGCCAGCCAATGCCAGCGCCACCGCCGCCAGTACAGCAGCGCGTTCAGCCGCGGGCATGCGTGGGCTCCTGTCCGCCGGCCACCACATGCACCCGGTCACCTTCGCGCAGTGCATCAGGCGGATTGGGAATGACCCTGTCCCCGGCCTGCAGGCCACGGTCGACGCGCAGCGTGCTGCCCAGGTCACTGGCGATATGGATGTCGCGCAGGTGCACGATGTCCTTGCTGTCGACCACCGCCACCTGGGTGCCCTTGGCCCGGAAGATCAACACCTCCGCTGGCACGCTCACGCCAGCTCCTCCGCCCTGCAGTGGCAGCGTCACTTCCGCGTAGCTGCCGGGCAGCAGTGCGCCATCGGCATTGTCGACCACGAACTGTGCCAGCAGGGTGCCGGAACTGCGGTCGATCGCGCTGGAGTCTCCCTGCAGGATCGCGGTGAAGTGGCGTCCCTCCTGGCCCGGTACTTGCAAGGTTGCCTGCAGCCCGGGATGGATGCTGGCCGCGCTGTTCTGCGGTACCGGCACCATCAGGCGCAGGCGTCGGGTATCGGCGATGTTGAACAACTCGCGCCCGCTGTCATCGGCGCGGATCAACTGGCCGACATCGGTCTGCCGCGAGGTGACGGTGCCATCGAACGGCGCACGCAAGGTGCGGTAACGACCGAGTTCCTGCAGCCGCGCGTAGTCGGCCTGCGCCGCTTCCACGCTGGCCTGTGCGGCCACCGCATTGGCCTGCTTCTCGTCGGCTTCCTGGCGCGATACCGAATGGCTGCCGAGCATGCCCTGCCAGCGCTCGGCGCTGACCTTGGCCAGCGCCGCGTCGGCCTGCACCTGCAGCAGGTGGGCATGCGCCTGCGCGATCTGCTGGTCCAGCTCCGGGCTGTCGATTACCGCCAGCACCTGCCCCGCCTTCACCGGCTGGCCGATGTCGGCGCTCCACGACTTCAGGTAGCCGCCCACGCGGGCGTGGATCGGTGCTTCGGTCCAGGCACTCAGGTGCGACGGCAGTGTCATCGTTCCCGCAGCACCCCGCGCCCCGGCGGTGACCACCTGCACCGACGGCACCGCCTGGCGCTCGGTCCACTCGACCACGGCGTGTGCCTGCTGCGCGCGCAGGGCCAGGCCACCGGCAACGAGGATGACCACCACGGCGGCGGCCAGGACCAGAGGACGGCGCAGCGAATGCTGCGGCAGCGAAGACTCAGACATGCAGGGGTTCTCCGGCAGGAGCAGTACGGGTTTTACGGGAGTGGGCCAATGCGAACACCACCGGCACGAACAGCAGCGTGGCGCAGGTGGCCAGCAGCAGGCCGCCGATCACCGCGCGGCCCAGCGGCGCATTCTGCTCAGTGGACAGTGCAGTCGGCAGCATGCCCAGGATCATCGCCAGCGCGGTCATGCAGACCGGGCGGAAGCGGGTGAAACCGCCTTCCAGTGCGGCCTTGACCGCGTCGCCATGCTCGGCCAGGCGCTCGCGGCAGAAACTGACCACCAGGATCGAATTGGCCGTGGCCACGCCCATGCACAGGATGGCACCGGTCAATGCCGGTACCGACAACGTGGTGTGGGTCAGGAACAGCATCCAGACCACACCGGCCAGGCCCGCCGGCAACGCGGTGATGATCACGAACGGATCGGTCCAGGACTGGAAGTTGATGACGATCAGCAGGTAGATCAGCACGATCGCGGCCAGCAGGCCGTAGCCGAGGCCGGTGAAGGCCACGTGCAACGCATCGATCTGGCCGTGCAGGCCAACCTCGGTGCCGCGCGGCCGCTGGCCTGCCATGCCATCGATGATCTTCTGCACGTCGGCCGCCACGGCGCCGAGATCGCGGCCCTGCACGCTGGCATATACGTCCAGCGTGGGTTGCACGTTGTAATGGGTAACGACCGCCGAACTGGAGCCGCGCTGGATCTCGGCCAGGCCACCGAGCACCTGTGGCACGCCACCACCGCTGCCGGTGACCGGCAGCGCCTGAAGTGCGGCCAGGCTGTCCATGCGGTACTGCGGCGTGGCGGCGACCACGCTGTAGGAGATGCCGTTCTTCGGGCTCAACCAGAATGTCGGGGCGACCTGGCCGCTACCGGCCAGCGACGCCACCATGCTGTTGGTGACATCGCGCTCGGTGATGCCCAGCCCATTGGCGCGAAGCCGATCGACCTCCACCTTCAGGGTCGGGTAGCCATCGGGTTGCTGCAGGCGCAGGTCGACCAGGCCCGGCACGTGGCGCAGGCGGCGCTGCAGTTCCTGCGCATAGGCGCGGTTGCCGGCCGCATCCGGTCCGGCGATGCGCACGTCCAGCGGTGCCGGCGAACCGAAGTTGAGGATCTGGCTGCTGGTATCGGCGGGCAGGAACGCAAAGCTGGCGCCCGGGAAGGCCG
The DNA here is from genome assembly GCF_029837545.1 of Stenotrophomonas sp. GD04024. NCBI lineage: Bacteria > Pseudomonadati > Pseudomonadota > Gammaproteobacteria > Lysobacterales > Lysobacteraceae > Stenotrophomonas > Stenotrophomonas sp. GD04024. Next base: position 7,531 of record NZ_JAOEDV010000118.1, read on the forward strand.
AAGGCAGTACCTCGCGCAGGCGTCGCGCGTATTCGGCGGCATCGCCGTGACCCGGTTTCAGCGAGACCTGGATGTCACCATCCTGCGGACCGATGGTGCCCGTAGCGCTGTAGGCCATGTTGATGCCGGTCATCGGCAGGCCGAGGTTGTCGACGATGGCATCGATCTCCTGCGGCGGCAGTTCCTGGCGGATGCGCGCTTCGATGCGGTCGAACGCTGCAGCGGTTTCCTCGATGCGCGTGCCCAGGGGCAGGCGCACATGCAGCGACAACGCGCTGGCTTCGGTGGCCGGGAAGAAGTCCTGGCCCAGGGTTGGCAGCAGCGCGAAGGACACCAGTACGCAGGCCATGAAACCCAGCAGGAAGCGGCCCCGGTGCGCCAGTGCCAGGCCCAGCAGCGCGTGGTAGCGGTCGCGGGTGGCGGAGAATCCGGCTTCGAAGCGCTGCTGCCAGCGCACCAGCGTGGCCGCCATCCGTGCGCGAGGCGGTTGCGGATGATCGCCTTCATGATGGTTGAGGAACGCATCCTCGGGATGATGGCCTGCCCCGCCCTCCACCCGGTGCGGACGCAACAGGTACAACGCCATGGTCGGCACCAGCGTGCGCGACAGCACGAACGAGCTTGCCATGGCGAAGATCACCGCCAGCGCCATCGGTCGGAACAGATAGCCGGCGATGCCGTCGAGCAGGAACATCGGCACGAACACGATGCAGATGCACAGCAGCGACACGAATGCCGGGCCAACGATCTGCGCGGCGCCATCAAGGATCGCCTCGCGTACGCCCTTGCCCTGCTCCAGGTGCCAGTTGACGTTCTCGATGGTGACCGTGGCATCGTCGACCAGGATGCCCACGGCCAGTGCCAGGCCACCCAGGGTCATCACATTGAGCGTCTGCCCGGCGGCAGACAGCAGCGCGATGGCCGACAGCACCGCCAGCGGAATCGAGGCGGCGATGATCACGGTCGAGCGCCAACTGCCGAGGAACACCAGGATCATCACGCTGGTCAGCAGCGCGGCAATGATGCCCTCGCGGGCGACGCTGCTGATCGATTCGCGTACGAAGGTGGACGCATCACCGAGCAACGAGATCTTCAGCGATGGCGGCAAGGTTTCGCCAATCTGCGGCAGCATGGCGCGGATACGGCTGACCAGGGTCAGGGTCGAGGCGTCGCCATTCTTCAGCGCGGCCATCAGCACCGAGTGGCCACCGTTGACCCGCACGATGTTGGTCTGCGGCGGCGAGCCATCGCGCACATGGGCAACCTGGCCGATGGTGACCACCGCACCGTTGACGGTGCGGATCGGCAGGTCATTGAGCGCCTCGATCTCGCTGGGGCTGTTGTTGAGCAGCACGGTGAATTCGTTGCTGCCCAGCTTGGCGGTGCCGACCGGGGTGATCTGGTTCTGCGCGGCCAGTGCGTTGCCCACGTCCTGCGCGGACAGGCCCTTGGCCGCCATCGCCTGGGGGTCCAGATCGAGGGTGATCTGGCGCTGCCTGCCGCCGTAGGGTGCGGGGATGGCCATGCCGGGGATCGAGGTCAGCGGCGGGCGCACGGTGTTCTGCGCCAGGTCACGGATCTGCGATTCACCCAGGGTCGGGCTGGAGAACGCCATCTGCAGCACCGGCACGGTGGAGGCGCTGTAGTTGAGGATCAGCGGCGGGGTCATGCCGGCCGGCATCTGCTTGACGATGGTCTGCGAGATCGCGGTGATCTGCGCATTGGCGGTGCGGATGTCCACGCCGGGCTGGAAGAACACCTTGACCACGCCCATGCCCGCCAGCGACTGCGATTCGATGTGCTCGATGTCGTTGACGGTGGTGCTGAGCGCACGCTCATAGGGGGAAATCACGCGCCCGGCCATCGCATCCGGCGACAGGCCGGTGTACTGCCAGACCACGGCGATGACGGGGATGCCGATATCGGGGAATACATCGGTGGGGGTGCGCAGCGCGCTGAGCGGACCGACGATGCAGATGAAAATGGCCATCACCACGAAGGTATAAGGCTTGTTGAGCGCGGTCCTGACCAACCCGAGCATGCGGCTCTCCGACGGTGCCACTGCCCACCGCGGGCAGCGCAGGCCGGCAAGTATCGTGGCTGCCGGCTAAAACAAGGCTGTGCCGCAGATGAAACATATTTCATGAAGCGAGTGGGTTCGGCAGGGCTGCGCCCTGCACCTCCGGTAGTGCCGGCCGCTGGCCGGCAACAGCAACAGCAAAGCAAATGCTGCTGTCCGTGGGATGGCGGGGCGGTGTCGGAGTGCGGGGAC
>NZ_JAOEDV010000119.1:0-9461 GCF_029837545.1 Stenotrophomonas sp. GD04024
ACCACCAACCCCACGAACAGCTTGCGGATGAACGGCGTGCCGCCCTTCAGCGCCAATCGCGTGCCGACCACCGAGCCGATGATGTTGGCCGCCGCCATCGGCAGCGCGAACAGCCACAGGATGTTGCCGGTGGGCACGAAGAACGAGATTGCCGCCACATTGGTCGCCAGGTTCACCACCTTCGACGCGGCGGATGCACGCAGGAAATCCAGCCCGAAGAAGCGCACGAACAGGAAGATCAGGAAACTGCCGGTGCCCGGCCCGAAGAATCCATCGTAGAAACCGATCGCCGCACCGATCGCCAGCGCGATCACCAGCTCGCGGCGTCCGATCTCCTGCGGCCGGTGCAGCGCGCCGAAGTCCTTCTTCCACAGTGTGTAGGCCAGCATCGCGATCAGCAGCACCAGCACCAGCGGGCGCACCGCATCCTTGGGCAGCAGGCTCACCGCCGTGGCCCCGGCGAACGAGAAGATGAAGGCGGTACCAGCCGCGAACAGCACCGGCTTCCACGGGAAGCGCACGTTGCGCGCATAGCGCCAGGCCGCCGCACCGGTGCCGAACATCGAACTGAATTTGTTGGTACCGAACAGCATTGCCGGCGTCTGCTGCGGCAGCACCGTGAACAGGCCGGGCAGCTGCACCAGGCCACCGCCACCGACGGCGGCATCCACCAGGCCGGCGATGAAGGCGATCACCACCAGCCACCACAACTCAGGGGGAACCAGTTCCAGCACGGCGGTCATTCAACGTGGGGGCGCGACAGCATACGCCTGTCCTGCTGCAACTGACCTGTGCCGCGCGTGGATCAATCCGTGCAACCCGGCGACAATGACGGCATGAGCCGACAACCCGCCGATCCCTGTCCCTGTGGCCTGGCCGCCGACTACGCCGCCTGCTGTGGACGCTTCCATGCCGGCGAAGCCGCACCGGACGCCGAGCGCCTGATGCGTTCGCGCTACAGCGCGTACGTGCGTGGCCTTGCCGATTACCTGCGCCAGACCTGGCACCCGGATACCCGCCCGGCCGAGCTGGTGCTGGAGGAGGCGCCGGGCCAGCGCACGCATTGGCTGGGCCTGACCGTGCACGAGCACACGCCCACCGGTGCGGACAGCGCCGAGGTGCGCTTCACCGCGCGCTACCGCATCGGCGGCGGCAGTGCGGTGAAAATGACCGAGCACAGCCGCTTCCTGCGCATCGACGGCCGCTGGTACTACCTCGACGCGGTCTGAGCCTCAGCCGCCGCGCACGGCCAGCACGCGCTGGCCGGCGTGCGCGCGGACCTGGTTGCGGCCGCCGTCCTTGGCCCTGTACAGCGCCTGGTCGGCCGCCTTGATCACCGCTGCCGGCCGTGGATCCTCACGGCTGTCGGCCAGGCCGATACTCACTGTCACCTGCACCACCTGGCCGTTGCCGCCGCGTCCGCGCTGCTGGCGGCCGGCTTCGTCATCACGGCTGCGGGTGCTGCGGTCGCGCAGCTGCATGCGGGTGGCCTCGATGCTCTGCCGCAATGCTTCCACGGCATCGACACAGGCCGCCGCCGGACGGTCCAGGAACACCACGACGAACTCCTCGCCGCCATAGCGGAACGCGCGGCCACCGTCGCTGACCCGCGACAGCCGCGAGGCCACCAGGCGCAGCACATCGTCACCGGTATCGTGGCCATGGGTGTCGTTGAAGGACTTGAAGTGATCCACGTCCACCATTGCGATGCTGTAGGTGCCGCGTGCCCGCTGCACGGTCTCGTTGAACGCGCGGCGCCCCGGCAGGCCGGTCAGTTCATCGCGGAAGGCCATGTGGAAGGACTCCTGCAGCATCGCACCCAGCATCAGCAGCAGGGCAGCACTGCTCAGTGCCGGCAACAGCACCGGTTGCAGGAAGATCCGCGGCAGCATCCACCACAGGCACAGTAGAGCCAGCAGCATCGCGGTGTGCAATGGCCGCGGATGCCGCCACGCCTGCCAGCCCAACGCAGCGGTGGCCAGCAGGAACAGCAGGGCCGGCACCTGCGCCAGCGCGTTCCAGTGGGCGGGAATCCAGCGCCAGTGACGGTCCGACAACAGGTCGTGCATGCCGCTGGGCTGCTGTGCTGCCAGCAGCAGGAAGACGGCAAGCGCCAGGCCGCAGGCCACGCCGCGCAGCAGCAGGTCCTGGCGACGTCGCCCGCGTTCCGGCCACAATGCCAGGCCCGCCAACAGCAGCGGCAACCAGGCCGAGATGGCATGGAAGCGCAGCGGGGTCAGGGCGGTCACATGGCCACTGCGCAGGTAGCCACCCACATCCTGGTGCAGCAGCGCGAACACCACCGCCACCAGCAGCAACAGGCACAGCGCACGCACCTGGTGGTAGAGCAGGGCCAGCCCGGCGCCGAGGCTGGCCAGCAGCCACGGCAGGATGCGCTGGGCCGGGCTGGCAACGTCTTCGTTGCCCAGCGCCGTCCACAGCAGCAGTGCGACCAGCACGGCGGGCAGCACGAACAGGTAATGCGCAGGCTGGCGGAGCGGATGCAGGGGCAAGCAGGAATTCCAGCGCGGTGACGACGCGGCCGCAGCACTGCCGTTAGCGGCGTTCGGGCCCGCTTCTTGAATGCGGGCGGGTCACCCATGTGAACAAAGTGACGCCGAACCATGACGTCGCACTCACCGGCCTGCGCCGATGCTGCCTGCATGGACAGCGTACCTGCCGCCGTCGCTGCCCCGCAGCACGATCTCGCCCACCAGTTCGCGCGGGTGCGGGCCCGCAGCCTGCAGTTGGCCGCGCCGCTCAGCGCCGAGGACGCCATGCTGCAGAGCATGGCCGATGCCAGCCCGAGCAAATGGCACCTGGCCCACACCACCTGGTTCTTCGAGCGCTTCGTGCTGGCAGGCCTTGCCGCCGCACCGGCGCACGATCCTGGCTGGGACTACCTGTTCAACAGCTACTACAAGAGCATCGGCCCGGCCCACGCGCGGCCACAGCGTGGGCTGCTGTCGCGCCCTTCGCTGCAGCAGGTACGCGATTACCGCCAGCAGGTGGATGCGCAGGTGCAGTCACGCCTTGCTGCCGGCGACCTCGACCCACAGGCGCTGCAGCACCTGCAGCTGGGCCTGCAGCACGAACAGCAGCACCAGGAGCTGCTGCTCACCGACATCAAGCATGCGTTCTGGTGCAATCCGCTGCAGCCGGCCTACCGGCAGGACCTGCACGCCATCACCAGCATCGCCACTGCGCAGGGCTGGATCGAATCGCCCGAACGCATCGTTACCGTCGGTGCCGCGGCGTGGCCGCAGCACGCCGCCTTCGCCTACGACAACGAATCGCCGCCGCACCGCGTGCTGCTGCCCGCCCATGCCCTGGCCGAGCGCCCGCTCAGCAACGCCGAGTACCTGGCCTTCATCGAGGCCGGCGGCTATCGCGAGCCGCGCTGGTGGCTCAGCGAAGGCTGGGCGCTGCGCGAAGCAGAGGACTGGCAGCACCCGCTGTACTGGGACGACGCCCTGCAGCGCGAATACACCCTGGGCGGTTGGCGCGAACTGGACCTGCACGCGCCGGTCTGCCACCTCAGTTATTACGAGGCCGACGCCTGTGCCCGCTGGGCCGGTGCACGCCTGCCCAGCGAATTCGAATGGGAAGCCGCTGCCGCCTCGCAACCGCTGCGCGGCCATTTCGCCGATGACGATGGCCTGCACCCGCAGGCCGGGCAGGGCAATGGCCTGCGCCAGATGTTCGGCGATGTATGGGAGTGGACCCAGAGTGCCTATGGGGCCTATCCGGGTTTCCGCCCGTTCGCCGGCAACCTGGGCGAATACAACGGCAAGTTCATGTGCGGGCAGTGGGTGCTGCGCGGTGGCAGCTGCGCCACTCCGCGCGGGCATGTACGTGCCAGCTACCGCAATTTCTTCATGCCGCCGGCGCGCTGGCAGTTCTCCGGGCTGCGCCTGGCCAGGGACCTCACATGAGTACGGTGGATGACGCACTGCAGGCGCTGACCGATCTCACCCCGGGGCGCCAGCAGATCCTGGCCGATGTGGTGGCCGGTCTGTCGCGCCCGTCGCGGCAGCTGCCCTCCAAGTACTTCTACGATGCGCGCGGCTCGCGCCTGTTCGAACAGATTACCCAGACCCGCGAGTACTACCCCACGCGTACCGAGCTGGCGCTGCTGGCCAGGGTGCTGCCCGACATCGCGCGGGTGGTGGGCCCGCACGTGCACGTGGTTGAACTGGGCAGCGGCAGTGGCCGCAAGACCGCGCTGCTGCTGGCCGCGCTGCAGGACCCGGTGGCCTACACCCCGATCGAGATCTCGCGCGCCGCACTGCTGTCCAGCATCGACCACCTTGCACCGGCGCTGCCCGACGTGGAAATGCTGCCGGTGTGTGCCGACTTCACCCGTCCCGTCGCCCTGCCCACGCCCGAGCGCGAACCGGCGCGCCGGCTGCTGTTCTTCCCCGGCTCCACGCTGGGCAACTTCACCGGTGACGACGCGGTGGCGTTGCTGCGCGCGATGCGCCAGACCATGGGCCGCGATGGCCTGGCCCTGGTCGGCATTGACCTGCACAAGGACCCGACGCTGATCGAAGCGGCCTACAACGATGCACAGGGCGTCACCGCGGCCTTCACCCTCAACCTGCTGGCCCGGCTCAACCGAGAGATCGGCAGCGACTTCGACCTCGACGGGTTCCGCCATCGCGCCCGTTACAGCACCGCGCGGCTGCGCATCGAGACCGACCTGGTCAGCCAGCACGAGCAGGACGTGCACCTTGACGGCCGTACTTTCCACTTCGAGGCCGGTGAGCCGATCCGGGTGGAGTACAGCCACAAGTACACCGACGACAGCTTCGAATGGCTGCTGCAGCAGGCCGGCCTGCAGGTCGTGCAGCGTTGGAATGCCGACAGCCCCGCCTACGGTCTGCGCCTGCTGCGCGCCATCTAGTCGCCTGGTCCGCCATCAGCCGGCCTCGCTTCAGGTTCGGCGGCAGGGCTCCGCCTAAGATGGTCCTGCAACGGCAACACGGAGGACGCCATGCCCATTCTGACCACGCTCGGCCTGGCGGCCGCTCTCGCAACGGCGCCGCAGGTGTCGGCGCCAGCGACCATCACCGTCGACCCGGCGTTCGGCCGCTGCCTGGCCGGCCTGCAGGCCACGGCCGCCAGCCAAGGCATCAGTGCCGACCGCTTCGCCGAGATCACCGCCGGCCTCACGCCCGACCCGAGCGTGCTCGGCCTGCTCGATGCGCAGCCCGAATTCACCACGCCGATCTGGGACTACCTGGCCGCGCTGGTCGATCGCCAGCGCGTGGATGATGGCCGCGCGATGCTGCAGCAGCATCGTGACCTGCTCGATCGGGTGTCTGCACAGTACGGCGTCGATCCGGCCACCATCGTCGCGGTCTGGGGCGTGGAGAGCGACTACGGTCGCGTGTTCGGCAAGCGCCCGCTGCTGCAGTCGCTGGCCACGCTGTCCTGCGCCGGTCGCCGCCAGACGTTCTTCCGTGGCGAACTGCTGGCCCTGCTCACGCTGATCAACCGCGGTGACCTGCAGGCGCAGGGGCTGACCGGTTCCTGGGCAGGTGCCTTCGGCCACACCCAGTTCATGCCCAGCACCTACGCGCGCATCGCCGTCGATGGCGACGGTGATGGCCGCCGCGATCTGGTCGGCAGCATTCCCGATGCGCTGGCGTCGACGGCCAACTACCTCAAGCGCGCCGGTTGGCGCAGTGGTGAGCCGTGGGGCATGGAAGTGCGTGTTCCGGCCGGCTTCAATGCCAGCCAGGCCGGCCGCACCCAGCGCCGGGCGCTGGCCGACTGGCGGGCGCAGGGCGTGACCGCGATGGATGGCAGTGCACTGGCTCCGGCCAACCTGCCCGCCGATGCACGCGCCGCCCTGCTGCTGCCGGCCGGCAGCAAGGGCCCGGCGTTGCTGGTGTTCCGCAACTACGACGCGATCTACAGCTACAACGCTGCCGAAAGCTATGCGCTGGCGATCGCTACGCTGGCCGACCAGCTGCGGGGCAGCAAAGGCCTGGCCACGGCGTGGCCGACCGATGATCCCGGCATCGGCCGCGATGAGCGCCGCCAGCTGCAGACCCTGCTGCTGGCCCGTGGCCACGACATCGGCGCTGCCGACGGCATGATCGGTGTCGCCACGCGTCGTGCGATCCAGGCCGAGCAGCAGCGCCTGGGCTGGGCTAATACCGATGGCCGCGCCGGACAGCGTATCCTGCGCGCACTGCAGAACACGCCGGCTACTGCGCCGGTGCCCACCCGTTTCACGCTTCCCAGCAACTACAGTGCCGTGCAGTCGCCGGCCATACGGAGTCGATCCAACGTGCAGCAGATCCAGGGCGTACGCAGCGGGCAGTACCAAGGGCTCGATGCCTGGCTGGTGGAAACCGCCGAGGCCAGCGCCGCCATCAGTGTCTTTGGTGGCCAGCTGCTTTCCTTCGTGCCCAAGGGCCAGGCAGACGTGATGTGGCTGTCACCGCGACGTGCCGAATTGCCCACGCCCATCCGGGGAGGCAGCCCCGTATGCTGGCCGTATTTCGGCCGACAGGGCCAGGGCAATGACGTGCCCGCCCACGGCTTCGTGCGCACCTTGCCGTGGGAACTCCAGCAGGCCCGTCGCCTGGATGACGGCAGTATCGAGCTGACCCTGGCGCCGCCGGTCCTGCAGAGCCTGGACCTGCGCCTGCGCATGATTGTCCGCGTGGGACGCCAGTTGACCCAGCAGCTGATCACCGAGAACACCGGCAGCACGCCCGCCACCATCACCCAGGCGCTGCACAACTACTTCCGCGTGGGGGATGCCAGCGCGGTGGAAGTCGATGGCGTAGACGGCCTGGACTATCTGGACAAGTTCGAGAACTATGCGCAGCCGCGTCGGCAGCAGGGCCCCTGGTCGTTGCGCGACCCGCGCGACCCCGGCCGTAGCGATCGCATCTATACGCAGGCCAAGGGCCACTATGTGCTGCGTGATCCGGTGCTCAAGCGCCGCATCGACATCCGTACCGACGGCAGCCGTTCGCTGGTCGCGTGGAATCCCGGTGCCGAGGCTGCGGCGAAGATGGCCGACGTCGGCGCGGGCTGGCGCGACTATGTTTGCCTGGAAGCCGCCAATGCCGGACCCGACGTGGTGACCCTGCCGCCGGGCGGCAGGCATATGTTGTCACAGACGTTGTCTGCGGCACCATGGACGCCGGCCAACCAGTAACGCATCAACGCAACCAGGACGTTTTCATGCAGGAAGCACAGTGGTGGTACGCCAACAGCAGGCAGAGCGAAGGGCCGGTCGATCTTGCCGGCCTGCGTCGCCTGCAGCAGGACGGGACGGTGACGGCGCGTACGCTGCTGTGGCGCGAAGGCATGCCGTCGTGGCGACCGTTGGCCGAACTGGACCCTTCGGTGGCGACAGCCGAGCCGGTCGCCGCGCCGCTTGAACATGCGGTGGTCGCGCCTGTCGCCGCTGCAGATCCCGCAGATCCCGCAGATCCCTACCGCGCGCCCGCGACGGCGGCCACGGCCACGGCCACGCCCGCCGCCGGGCTGGAGGGCGAGATGGCGTTGTATGCCGCCGTGGTCGGAGGCAACTTCCCAACCTATCGCCAGCGCTGGCGGTTGGATCAGGGCATCGCCACGGGCAGCGGCACCTGGCACTGGCCGGCGTTCCTGCTGGGCCTGGTCTGGATGATGTACCGCAGGATGTATCGCCTCGCAGCGATGTGGGCGGGCCTGCTGCTGCTGATCAGCGTGATCGAGACGCTGCTGGATGTGCCTGATGGCCTGTCGCTGATCATCACTGTCGCGCTCAGCATCACTACCGGTGCCTTCGGCAACACCTGGTACCTGGCACATTGCCAGCGCCTGATTGCCCGGGCCCGAGCGGAGAGCCCGGGCGACGAGGCGCGGTTGCACCGTGAGCTGAGCGCGCGCGGTGGCACCAGCGTGGTCGCCACTATGATCGCCCTCGTCATCGCGGCGGTGCTGAGTACCGTCGGTGCCGGATTGGCCGGGTAGCCCGGGTCAGCGGCCCTGGCGGGGCCGCAGCACCAGCAGGCACAGCGCGCCGGCCACCAGGCCCCAGAACGCCGAACCAATCCCGGCCAGCGATACGCCCGAGGCGGTGACCAGGAAGGTGACCAGTGCCGCCTCGCGGTCACGCTCCACCGCCAGTGCACTGGCCAGGCTGTTGCCGATGGTGCCGAACAGTGCGATACCGGCCACGCAGGCCACCAGTTCCCTCGGGAACGCGGCAAACAGCGCCGCCACCGTGGCGCCGAACAGGCCGATGACAATATAGAAGGCGCCTGCAGCCATGGCAGCGGTGTAGCGTCGTGCTGGATCCTCGTGCGCATCGCGGCCCATGCAGATCGCTGCCGTGATCGCCGCCAGATTCAGCGCATACGCGCCGAATGGCGCCAGCAGGGTGTTGACCACGCCGATCCAGCCGATCAGCGGCGACACCGGGGCGTCGTAGCCGGAGGCACGCATCACCGCCACGCCGGGAATGTTCTGCGAGGCCATGGTGACCACGAACAAGGGCAGGGCGATGCCGGCCACGGCGGTCCAGGACAAGGACGGGGTCACCCACTGCGGTATCGCCAGTTGCAGGTGCACCTGCTGTGCGTGCAGCAGGCCACGGCTGGCGGCGACCGCGATACCGACCAGCAGGGTGGCGATGACGGCGTAGCGCGGGAACAGGCGGCGCCCGGCCAGCCAGGTGGCGAACATCGCCAATGCCAGCACCAGCTGGCTGTTCATGGCCACGAACACATCCAGGCCGAAGCGCAGCAGCACCCCGGCCAGCATGCCCGCGGCCAGCGCCATCGGCACCCGCTGCATCAACCGGGCGAACAGGCCCGAGAAGCCCGCCAGCATGCCCAGCACTGCGGCGAGCAGGAAGGCGCCGGTCGCTTCAGAGAGCGAAGCACCGCCGGCACCCACCACCAGCATGGCCGCACCCGGGGTCGACCACGCGGTCACTACCGGCACGCGATAGCGCAGTGACAGGCCAATGCAGGTCACGCCCATGCCCAGCCCAAGCGCCCACATCCACGAGGCGATCTGCGCCTGGTCGGCACCGACGGCCTGCGCGGCCTGGAACACGATCACGGCGGAACTGGCGAAGCCGACCAGCACTGTAATGAAGCCGGCAACGATCGCCGGCATCGAAAGATCGCGCCACCACGTGCGTGCCACCTGCATGCTCATTGCTTTCTCTCCACTGTGCATCCCTGCATTGATAGCGGCTGCGGCGTTGACCGCGCAACGCGCGGGCAACGCCGCAGTGATCTTCGAGCGTACGTCATGCGTGATGTCACGACGCTTCTGTCATCACCCTGCAAAAAAGCCTTGACGAAATCTGCAGGATCTCTAGAATTCGCTCCCTTGCTGCAGCGCATCGCTTCTTCGGAAACGGCACGCGAACAGCGACGCCACCACCGACGAACGAGATGATCGAACGAAGGTGTTGACGGACTCGAAAAGTCCGG